>DAOVNN010000286.1 GCA_030630165.1 Candidatus Krumholzibacteriota bacterium | reverse complement strand
CTGTTTTTCACTTCCGGATTCCCTGACTCAGGGGCGTGCCATTCGTTTCCGTATCACCGTTCGGGATGGAAATCTTGTTCAAATCCCGTAATCACGACTCTCTATTACTATATAATAGCGGAAAGCCATTTTCCCTCAAGGAAAACTCCCTGCACCCTGCCGGTCAGTTCCTTGCCGAGAATGGGCGAATTGAACGATTTCGACTTCAGATTCTCCTTTTCGGGCGTCCAGCGCTCGTTCGGATCGATCAGGACGAGGTCAGCGGACTCTCCCTCCGCCATCTTCCCTCCGGGCAGCCCGAGTACATCTGCCGGTCCGCTCGTCATGAGACGGATGAGGTCGATAAGATCCAGATCTCCCTTGCCCACGAGTTCAGTATTGAGCTGAGCAAAGCACGTTTCCAGTCCGATCATCCCAGGCGGAGCGAAATTGAACTCTACCTGTTTGTCAATTGCCGTATGCGGCGCATGATCGGTGGCTATGCAGTCGATCGTCCCGTCCCGCAGAGCAGCTCGCAGCGCTGCAATGTCTTTCTTTCCACGCAGGGGAGGGTTGACCTTGAGGTTCCTGTCGTAGTTCTCGAGCATCGATTCGTCGAGAGTGAGGTGGTGCGGCGTCACCTCCGCAGTAACCACCACGCCCTTACTCTTCGCTTTCTTGATCAATGCTACCGCTCCGGCGGTTGAGACATGAGCTATATGAAGCATCGAGCCGGTCAGCTCGGCCAGCCTGATGTCCCTGGCAATCGCTATCTCCTCGGAAGCGGCATGTGCCCCCTTCAGACCCAGCTTGGTCGACCAGTACGATTCGTTCATCTGTGACTCGTTTGTCAGATACGGATCCTCAGCGTGTGAAATGACCACCAGTCCAAGCATCCCGGCATATTCAAGAGCCGAACGCATGACCTGGCTGTTGGTTATGTAATTTCCATCATCGCTGATCGAGACCGCTCCGGCCTCCTTGAGTTGATGGTATTCGCAGATATCGACACCCTCGAGGCCCTTGGTCACTGCGGCATTCACGTAGACCCGGCAGCTGCCCACATCTGCGGCCCGTTTGAGAATAGCCTCCACGACACTCGGATCGTCAATAACCGGATCTGTGTTTGCCATGCACACCACGGCGGTATATCCACCCGCGGCAGCCGCGGCTGTCCCCGTCTCTATAGTCTCCTTTTCCTCGAACCCGGGTTCCCGCAGATGCGTATGAATATCGATGAATCCGGGAGCCAGCAGGAACCCGTCCGCATCGAGAACAGGCAGGTCGGTCTTTACCTTCTTCTGCCAGGTGATTTCCTCTATCAATCCCTTGCGGATGAGGACCGAACCGATCCTTACCCTCCCTGCGACAGGATCCGCGATCCTCGCCCCCGCGATCCAGAACTCTTTTTTATCTTTCCAATCTATCATCTCAGCTCCTTGCTCGGGTCGGAATACGGCCCTTTCAGCTCGCTACCACTTCTTCTTCGGCCTTTCCCCCGGCCAGGAGGAAGAGGACCGCCATTCTGACGGCCACACCGTTCTCGACCTGGGGCAGAATTACTGCCTGCGGGCCATCAGCGACTTCCTGCGCGATCTCTATACCTCTGTTCATCGGACCGGGATGCATGACGATGCATCCTTCTGGTGCGCGTTTAAGGACCTCCGGGCTGATGCCGAAGACCTCGAAATATTCTCTCGAGCTGGGGAACAGTTTTGTCTTCTGTCTCTCGAGCTGGATCCTGAGGATGTTTATCGCGTCGGCGTTCTCTATCGCCCTTGTCAGATCGAACTCCACCTTTACACCGCCCTCACCGAGCTGATCGATATCCATCGGCATCATCGTGGGCGGACCGCACAGCGTCACCTTCGCTCCCATTTTCGTCAGACCCCAGATGTTCGAGTGGGCAACTCTGCTGTGCATGATATCGCCTATTATTGTCACTCGTTTACCGGTGAATGTCCCCCACTTCTCCCGCAGGGTGAGCATGTCGAGAAGGGCCTGCGTGGGGTGAGCGTGTTGTCCGTCACCGGCGTTCACAATCGATGCCTCGAGAAATTCCGTGGCAAACTTGTGCGCGCCCGATGAACCGTGGCGCATCACCACTATATCCACTTTCATCGCCTGAATATTTTCGAGAGTATCCCTGAGAGTTTCACCTTTTTTTACCGACGATGTAGCCTTTGCGAAATTGATGATATCAGCGCTGAGTCTCTTCTCCGCGAGTTCGAAGCTCATCTTGGTCCTCGTACTCGGCTCGTAGAATACATTGGCGATCGTGACTCCTCGCAGCGCCGGAACTTTCTTGATCTTCCTTTGAAGGACTTCCTTGAAATTATCCGCCGTGTCGAGGATCAACTTGATCTCCTGGGCGGAAAGGAATTCCAGGCCGAGAAGATCCTTTCTGTTGAGCTGCACCTTTATCAAGCCTCCTTGTGAAATCTTTTCGTTCGCGACACGGTCACTTACCCGATTTTTTCTTCTTTGTGATTCCGGACTTTGCTTTTGTCTTTATCCTGGTCTTTACTTTGGTCTTGGTCTTGGTCTTGGCCTTAGTCTTGGTCTTGGCCTTAGTCTTAGTCTTGGTCTTGGTCTTCTTTTTAGCCGCTATGGTCTTCTTCGAGGCTTTCTTCTTCGGTATTTTCTCCGGTTTTTCCTCTTCACCTTCGACTACATCGCAGAGCACTACCTGCTCCTCGCCGTCTGTCTCGCTGAGGAGGACCACAACTGTCTCGGTGCTTGAAGTAGGAACGTTCTTACCGACAAAATCGGCCCTGATCGGATATTCCCTGTGTCCGCGATCGACCAGAACTGCCAGCTGGATCGATTTCGGCCTGCCGAAATCGGTGAGCTCGTCCAGTGC
Organism: Candidatus Krumholzibacteriota bacterium; assembly: GCA_030630165.1. GTDB lineage: Bacteria > Krumholzibacteriota > Krumholzibacteriia > Krumholzibacteriales > Krumholzibacteriaceae > JAUWCL01. Next base: position 1,047 of record DAOVNN010000286.1, on the reverse strand, counting down.
GGCCCGGACCGTTCGCCCGGTAAAGAGAACGTCATCAACGAGAACGACTACTCGCTCGCTGATATCCTCGTTTATCTCCGTCTTTCCGACGAGCGGATTAGGCGATATCATCTGGATGTCGTCACGATACAGTGTAATGTCGAGGGCTCCTACGGGCACGCTGTTACCCTCGAAGCTCTCGATAGCCTTTGCGATACGCTCAGCCAGGGGTACACCGCGATTGCGGATGCCGACGAGTATGATGTCCCCCGTACCCCCGTTACGCTCCACTATCTCATGCGCAATCCGCATGACGGTACGTCGGAGCTGGCTGGTATCCATCACTACTGCTTTTCTGAGTTTTTTCAAGAAGACCTCCCCGCGCGTGGATGGCGAAAAAAAATCCGTTCGGCCGGAGAGGCAGAACGGTCACGCGGGTCCTGAGTGCGTCCCTTTCCTGGCCTCCCGGACCAGATTAAAAGGTTGAATCAGGGGGATACTATGCTCTGGCCGGGCCGGTTGCAACTACTTTCTCTTTCAGTATGCGAAAAGTCATGATGAAAAAGGGGGGAAGCGATTTTTAGTGTCGCTCCCCCCCTTTTTCTCACGTCCTCAGACAGGCTCTGATAGATCCTGTCACCTCCCCCGAGACCCTCAAAAAATAGTCCTCTGAGATCCCCCGATAAATGACCCTGAATCAGCCTTAAATAATCCCGATTTTCAAATAAACATTCATTGCTGATCTCAGGATCATCTCAAAATAACTCCGAATATTCCCAGATTATCCTTGACACTATTTTCACGCCCGAAATCCCTAACCTCGCCTCCCGCCTGATATTACGGCCTCAGGCAGGCCTCAGAAGCCCATCCTTCGCTTATCTCGCAGATTCCGGCCTCAGGCTCATCTCATCTCGAGTTATCGCTCTGTGCGCCGCCTGTGAAGAGGCCGAAAAGGTGTGTTATAATGCATTCAAATGGAGAGGGAGGGGCCCGTAAGGGCGGGAGTAGAGAAGATGACCCATTCTCACCCGGAGGTGATGACGATGATAACGACGAAGACCTCGATCG
>DAOVNN010000324.1 GCA_030630165.1 Candidatus Krumholzibacteriota bacterium | reverse complement strand
GGTTGAGATCAATAACGGTCGAATAAACATATCAGATATTTCCATTATCGTATATTAAGCTGTCTGGCAAAAGCTTCGCCTTGACCGGGGTCAAGCGTGTCTCATTCGTCCGAACCGGGGTCCTCGTGGCGGGTTCCTCTCCCCGGACCTCGCCCGCGGCGCCCGCTTCTCCTCTTCTTCATCATCTCGCGGATCTCCTCTATCCTGTCCTCGAGGACCTTCACCTGTTCCTCGTTGAGGAGAGCCTTGATGCTGTCGAACTGCCGGGTAGCTGCTGTCTCGATAGAATCACCGAATTCAGAGGACAGCCTGGTCAACTCGGGCATCGTCTCCTCGATGATATCGTCGACCGCAGCGCGCTGCTCGTTGGTCAGGTCCATTCCCCTGAGCGCGTGATGTACGACGCGGGCGTTCATGTGCGCGGGGCCTCTCTCGACGAATTCGCGTACATGTTTTCTGATGATCATGCCCGATCCGAAGAACCCGACGGCGATACCACTGATAAACAACAGTATCATCCCGATCCATATCCTTGTTTTTCCCTGCATGGTCAATTCCTTCCCTGCTCGTCTGCCGGACCGTTATACAAACGGCGATGAGAAAAGCATACTCGCAGGATCGTCGAGCAGCTTCACGGCCAGGTCCTGGTAGGATACGATGCCTGTCGACAGCGTCCATGCCACCAGGGCGATCGCCGCGGCTGCCGCGACAACCGATACCCGCAGGACGAGGCGGCTGAATCCGTTCGTCACGGGAGATTCCGCAACTCTGGATCGTATCTCAGACATGACTCCTGCCTTCCAGTCGTCTCCCGGAACGAGTCCGCCGGGGTTCCTCCAGCCATCGGCGAGGAGCCTGTCCATCCTGTCTATATCCTTCTTTATCATCCCGATTCCTCCATCTTCTCCAGTATTTTTTTCAGTTTCTTTCTCGATCTGTGGGCCCTGACCTTGACGTTTACCGTGCTCCAGCCGAGCATGTCAGCGGCCTCCTTCACCGGCCTCTCCTCGAGGTGGACAAGTTCGATGACCGCCCGGTCGGCGGGGGAGAGCTGCTCGAGCGCTCTCATCATCACATCCCTGGCCAGCATCCTCGACTCGGCGCTGTTGAACGAGTCTTCAGGCTTCCCAGCCATACTGTTCTCGAGCCATTCGGCGTGATCCTCTCCGAGAGAGCTCATCGGCGCCTCTTTCGAACGGTAGCGCCCGCGCCAGTAGTCGTGGCAGGTCCTGACCGCTATCTTCGAGAGCCAGTGCTGAAAGGGGCTGTCGCCCCTGTACGAAGCAAGGGAGGACCAGGCCCTGACAAAGACGTCGTGAGCGATCTCTTCGACGTCTTCGCGGCGAACACGCCTCCCGACGATCCGGAAGACGTGTTCCCTGTGCCTGTCTATCAGTACCTCGAACCGGTTCGTGTCTCCGTCGAGCACTTCGCTGATGATGTCGAGGTCTTCTCTTTCTCCGGTCTCCATGCTCTCCCTCGCGGCAGGCAGACTCATTACGTATGCGGCGCTGAGGCTCAATGCTACCTGCCGCGCCGTTCCCGTCGTTCCTGCCGCTGGTCGCGGTGATCTTCTCTGAGTTCATGGAGCTCGCGAAGCTTATTCATCTGGTCGTCGTCGAGGACCTTTGCGAGCTTCTCTTCTGTCTCACCGCGGTGTCTCTCCATGCGACCGCGTATTTCTTCGCGGTCCTTCTCGAACTCGCGTCTTTCCCTGCGTATGCGGGCTCGCATCTCCGTGCGATCGACTCTATCACAGTCGCTGTGCCGGTGCATATGATTCCTTCGAGCTTCGTGCCTGCCGTATGTTCCCTTGCCGCCGCGTCCGGCCATTCTGCGTCCGTCGGCGTATTTCATTCTCTTCTCGTGCTGCTCGGCAAGTATTTCCCTGACTTCCTCGGTCTGCTTCTCCGAGAGATCGAGCACGATCTGGAGAAATTCGACCTGTCCTTCCGGATCGGCGCCGATATAGTGGGGGCCGGAATGCGACCGGCCGCCATGGCCCGCACCGTATCCGTATTGACCGTCCTGTCCACTGGCGGAGAGTGGTGATGAGAGGATAAGGCCGATCAGTGCCATAAGGAGGGCTCCGCCGCCAGTGAACTGGACAAGCCTCCCGAATCCCGTTTTCTTTCCTGTGATCGAGTTCATCTCGATACCTCCATGATTAGTGTTCCAAGAGCTCTTCCTCGGCTCTCACAGACAGTGTCGTCCCGCCGAGAGCGGAGGTTACAACTTTATTGCCGGCACCGAGATTTTTATTCTCCTGTGGATCGAATCGTTATATAATCCGGGCCGATAATCATGCGGATACCCAGAACACTGATATGGTTCTTTCTCCTGCCCTCGGCAGTTGTGCTTCTGCTCGTCGTCTTTTACCCCTTTGTCTACAACCTCTATATATCGACGACGAACATGGGGCTCTACACGATCCGTGACTACAGCGTCAAGGGGCTCTCCAACTACCGCGACATATTTCTCGAGAAGGACCTCTGGTACTATTTCGCCAAGACGCTGATATGGACATTCGTGAACCTCTTCTTCCACATGGTCCTGGGCATCTCGATAGCGATGCTGCTGAACAGGAATATCAAGGGGAGGGGGATATTCCGCGCCCTGCTGATCCTGCCATGGGCGATGCCGCAGTACATCAGCGCGCTGACGTGGAAGGGGATGTTCAACTACCAGTACGGGTCGGTCAACCTGATCCTGATGAAGGTCTTTCATCTGCCGGCGATCGAGTGGTTCTCCAACGAGACCTGGGCCTTCGTCGCGCCGATCCTGACAAACATCTGGCTCGGGTTCCCCTTCATCATGGTCGTGACTCTCGGGGGGCTGCAGTCGATCCCGAAGGATCTCTACGAGGCAGCCGACATCGACGGCGCCTCACCGATAAGGAAGTTCTTCAACATTACACTGCCGATGCTCAAGCCGATCCTTACGCCCGCTATCATTCTCGGGACCATATGGACCTTCAACAACATCAACGTGATCTGGCTTGTCACGGACCGCGGCCTGCCCGCCGACAAGACACACATCCTCGTCACATACGTCTACAAGGCGGCGTTCACCTACTACAGGTACGGTTACGCCGCGGCATTCTCGGTCTTCATATTCGCGCTCCTCTTCGCATTCTCCCTCTTCTATATAAAGAGGACAAAAGCACTGGGGGAGGTGAGGTAGGATGGCCAGGAAACACAGCAAAGCGAAAAATATCATTCAGACGACGTTGATCTATATTCTGCTCATCGTCATCACCCTTATTACAGTCTACCCGATCGTGCAGATATTCGGGATATCGCTCCGGCCCGCGAACGAGCTCTACTCGACGTCTCTCAGGATAATCCCCGAGAACTGG
>DAOVNN010000208.1 GCA_030630165.1 Candidatus Krumholzibacteriota bacterium | reverse complement strand
GTTGGCACGGAGGGTGTGCAGGGGAACTCGCCCGTCCATGTAACCTTCCGCCCTCGACATCTCCGCCCCGCCGAGCCTTCCCGAGCACTTGACCTTGATTCCGAGCGCTCCCATCCTCATCGCCGAACCGATCGCCTTCTTCATCGCCCGCCTGAAAGACACCCTCTGCTCTAGCTGTCCGGCGATATGCTCGGCCACGAGCTGCGCGTTGAGCTCGGGCTTCTTCACTTCCTTGATATCGATATTGACTTCCTTGTCGGTGAGGTGGGCCAGCTCCTCACTGAGGAAATCCACTTCGGCTCCCTTTCGTCCGATGACCATACCGGGTCTGGCCGTATAGATATGTATCTTGACCTTGCCGCCGCGGCGCTCCACTTCGATCTTCGACACGCCCGCCCGCGCCAGACGCTTCTTGACATAGCGTCTCAGCTTGAGATCTTCTTCCAGCCATTCGGCTGTATGTTTCGATGTGAACCACTTACTGTCCCACGACCGGTTGATTCCGAGCCTCAATCCGACGGGATTTGTCTTCTGACCCAAGATATCCTCCTCGTCTTTCTCTTACTTTCCGGCCTCGAGTTCGCCTTTGTAATCGACGACCACGGTAATGCTGCTGCTGCGCTTACGGATTCGGTAGGCGCGCCCCTGGGCTCTCGGCCTTATGCGATACATGGTCCTGCCCTCGTTTACGAATATCTCCTTGACCTTCATCTCAGAGGGCTCGACTGGATGCTCGAACTGCCCGGCCAGATTGTGCATGGCCGAAACGACGATCTTTTCAATCGGGCGCGCAACGGCCTTGCTCGAGAGCTTCAACGTCTCGAGAGCCTTTTCGACCGACAGCCCCCTTACGAGATCGACGACTATCCTCGCCTTCCTCGCTGAGACCCTCACGTGCCGCGCTTTTGCGCGTGCTTCCATCTCCGCCTACCTCCGTTTATCTGCTTACTGCTTTCTCTTTACTTTGCTCGTGTGTCCCCGATAGGTCCTGGTCGCAACGAACTCGCCGACCTTGTGACCCACCATGTTCTCCGTGATGAACACGGGAACAAACTTGTTCCCGCTGTGAACCGCCAGTGTGTGGCCCACGAACTCGGGAGAGATGGTCGATCGCCTGGCCCAGGTCTTGATGACCCTCTTCTCGCCGGTCTCGTTCATGTTCTCGATCTTGCGGAGAAGCTTGTAATCGATAAAGGGACCTTTTTTCAATGATCTGGCCATCTATTACCTCTTCTTCTTTCGCCTGTGAACGATGTACTTGTCAGAGGGCTTCTTGCCCCTCGTCCTCTTTCCCTTGGTCGGCAAGCCCCACGGGCTCACTGGATGACGGCCACCGCTGGTGCGGCCCTCGCCGCCGCCGTGAGGATGATCGACCGGGTTCATGGCAACGCCCCTGACCTTCGGCCTCTTGCCGAGCCAGCGGGACCTGCCTGCTTTTCCGATCGTAACGTTCTCGTGATCTATGTTGCTCACCTGGCCGATGGTAGCGTAGCACTCCTTGCGGACCATGCGGATCTCACCGCTGGGAAGCCGCAGGGAAACGTAATTGCCTTCCTTGGCCATGAGCTGCGCGTACGAGCCGGCACTGCGGACCATCTGGCCGCCCCGCCCCGCGATCATCTCGATATTGTGCACGAACAGACCTGTCGGGATCTTCTCGAGTGGAAGAGAATTTCCGGGATGGATGTCGATATCGGGACCCGATATCACAGTGTCCCCTTCCTTGATCCCGTGAGGCGACAGAATGTATCGCTTCTCTCCGTCCGCGTAGTGCAGGAGCGAGATGAAGGCCGAACGGTTAGGATCGTACTCGATCGAGGCGACCTTCGCGGGAACACCGTGCTTGTCGCGCTTGAAATCGATCCTGCGGTAGCGGCGCTTGTGGCCCCCACCCATCCGGCGCATCGTGATGCGTCCCTGGTTGTTGCGTCCGCCGGTCTTCTTGATCGGTTCGATGAGTGATTTCTCCGGCGCCTTCTTCGTAAGGCCGGAATAATCGGTAACCGTCTTGTAACGCAGCGTTGACGTCGTCGGTTTAAACTTCTTCAGAGCCATCGATCGGTTCCTTTTCTCTTAGCAGCCCCGTGGGAGGGGCTATACAACGAGGTGAACTATACCTGATCGAAAATATCGATATTCTCACCCTTGGCCAGTGTCACATAGGCCTTCTTGCGGTCGGAGCGCTTGCCGGTGAAACGGCCGGCCCTCATGAACGTTGTCTTCGGTTTGCCGCGCAGGATCGTCGTACGGACCCGCAGGACAGTAACGCCGAAGATCTTCTCCACCGCATTCTTGATCTCTCTCTTGTTCGCCCTGGGATCGACCTCGAAAACGAACTTGTTGTCCGCCTCCTTGAGCATCGCCGACCGCTCCGTGATCACGGGCTTGAAAAGGATCTTCCGGATATCGGTCATTACGCGAACACCTCCTCGATCTTTTCCAGAGCGTCTTTCGTGAAGAGCAGCGTATCGGCCTTCAGGATCTCGAGCGCGTTCATATCACTTGCGAGTATGAACTCGACGCCCTTGAGATTCCTTGAAGACCTGAAAACGTTGTCGTCGAACCCCGCCGAAACGAAGAGCACTTTTCTGCCCGACAGCCCGGCGGCTTTGAGGAATCCGGCGAAGAGCCTGGTCTTCGGCGCATCCATCGAAACGTTCTCTACCACGACCACGCTTTCCTCGCCGCCCTTGTCGGCCAGGGCCGACTTCAAAGCGAGTCTCTTGACCTTCTTGGGTACGGAGAACCCGTAATCCCTCGGCTTAGGAGGGAAGACGACCCCACCACCGCGCCAGATCGGAGACGAACGTCTGCCCGCTCTCGCCCGGCCCGTGCCCTTCTGCCTGTAAGGCTTTGCGTTGCTGAACCTGATCTCGCCACGCTCCTTGGCGTTGGCCGATCCGGTCCGCCTGTTGGCCTCGTACATGCGTACCGCATCGTACAGAACGGCCTTGTTCACGGGACCGCCGAAGAGCGTTTCAGGAAGGTCCACTGTGCCCTTCAGGTCACCGTTGAAATCATATAGATTCGCGCTTGCCATCTCTTTTCCTCATGCTCAGCCCTGCTTCGCGGGCGTGGTGGTCAGCCTGAGGATCGTATTCCTCGCGCCTGGTACCGCGCCCCTGACGAGCAGGAGGTTGTTTTCAGTGTCGATTTCGACGACCCTGAGATTCTTTACATGTTCATTGGCGTTACCCATACGGCCGGGCATCTTCGTCCCCTTGTGGACTCGACTCGGCCAGGCTGCCATTCCGATCGAACCGCCCCCCCTGTGCACCTTGTTAACGCCGTGGGAGGCCTTGCCGCCTCCGAATCCGTAGCGCTTCACGACGCCCTGGAACCCCTTACCCTTCGACTTGCCGGTAACGTCGACCGTATCCACATCCGCGAAGATGCCGACATCGATCAGCTGGCCGGGCTCGAAGGCGGATGGATCATCCACCCTGAATTCCTGGACGTAACGGTAAGGCGGGAGTCCGGCTTTCCGGAAATGTCCCATCTGCGGCAGGTTGGAAAGGGACTGTCTGACCTCTGTGAACGCGATCTGCACCGCGTTATAGCCGTCAACGTCCTCGGTCTTGACCTGCACAACAGGACACGGGCCCGCCTCGATCACCGACACGGGGACTACTGTCCCTTTCTCGTCGAAGATCTGGGTCATCCCGATTTTCCTGCCGATCAACCCTATCATCTCATCCTCCGAATCAGACTTTGATCTCAATATCAACGCCGGCTGGGAGGTCGAGCTTCTGCAGGGCGTCCACGGCCTTAGGAGTAACGTTCGTTATCCATATCAGCCTCTTGTGCACCCTGATCTCGAACTGTTCCCGCGACTTCTTGTTTACATGCGGCGATCGGAGAACTGTATAGACTGTCCGCTTCGTCGGAAGGGGGATCGGTCCGGATACTTCCGAACCAGTCCTCCGTGCGGTCTTTACTATCTCCTCGGCGCATCGGTCCAGCATTGAATGCTCAAATGCTTTCAGCTTGATCCTTATGTTCTGACCATCCACCGGGCAAACCTCCAACCCGCTATTCTACGATCTCGGTCACGACACCCGCGCCGACGGTCCTGCCGCCCTCACGGATCGCAAACCGAAGTTCCTTCTCCATAGCTATCGGCGTGATGAGTTCGATGTACAGATCCACATCATCGCCGGGCATTACCATCTCGGTTCCCTCGGGAAGTGTCGCCACTCCCGTTACATCCGTCGTCCTGAAGTAGAACTGCGGACGGTAACCGTTGAAGAACGGAGTGTGACGTCCGCCCTCCTCTTTCTTCAACACGTACACCTTACCCTTGAACTTCATGTGAGGTGTGATCGAACCAGGCTTCGCCACGACCATACCGCGGTCGAGCTTGTCCTTGTCCATCCCGCGAAGAAGCAGGCCCACGTTGTCGCCCGCCATGCCTTCGTCGAGAAGCTTGCGGAACATCTCGACTCCGGTCACTACGGTCTTCTGCGTGTCCCTGATACCGATGACCTCTACGGCCTCTCCGACCTTGACGATGCCGCGCTCGATACGGCCCGTGCCGACCGTGCCGCGTCCCGTGATAGAAAAGACGTCCTCGATAGGCATCAGGAACGGCTTGTCCGTGTCACGCTCCGGCGTAGGTATGTAGCTGTCGATAGCGTCCATGAGCTCCCAGATGCTCTTTACTTCCTCGCTGTCCGCGTCTTCGCTCTCCAGCGCCTTGAGCGCGCTGCCGCGGATGATCGGGATGTCGTCGCCGGGGAAGTCGTACTCACTGAGGAGCTCTCTGACCTCGAGCTCGACCAGGTCGAGAAGCTCGGGGTCGTCGACCATGTCGACCTTGTTCATGTAGATCACCAGGAAGGGCACGTTCACCTGGCGGGCCAGGAGGATGTGCTCTCTCGTCTGGGGCATCGGGCCGTCGGCGGCCGATACCACTACGATCCCGCCGTCCATCTGCGCGGCGCCGGTGATCATGTTCTTGATGTAATCAGCGTGTCCCGGGCAGTCTACGTGAGCGTAGTGCCTGTTCTCCGTCTCGTACTCCACGTGAGCAGTCGCGATCGTGATGCCGCGCTCCCGCTCTTCAGGCGCCTTGTCGATCTCGTCGAACGGTACGTAGCTTGCCATGCCCTTCGACGCAAGATGCTTCGTTATCGCTGCCGTCAGCGTCGTCTTCCCATGATCGACGTGCCCGATCGTTCCCACGTTCACGTGGGGCTTTGTGCGTTCGAACTTCTCCTTGGCCATGCAGAACTTCCTCCTGCTCTGGAAGGTTAATTGCTGGAGCCCACGACCGGATTTGAACCGGTGACCTCGTCCTTACCAAGGAAGTGCTCTACCATCTGAGCTACGTGGGCTTCCCGTTCCCTTTACCCTTTACCTTATCATCTATATGGAGCGGGAAACGGGACTCGAACCCGCGACCCTCAGCTTGGAAGGCTGATGCTCTACC
>DAOVNN010000361.1 GCA_030630165.1 Candidatus Krumholzibacteriota bacterium | reverse complement strand
GAGCGCTTTGATGATCCACAGCCTTTTCCTGATCCCGAGCCTGTGTATCCGCTTCATCTTTTCCGTCAACATACTTCCGCCGGATTTCTCACGGGCGATATGATACCTCAGCAGCGCAGCCGTTTTCCTCGTCTCTGCCAGAGTCATACCGTGCAGCGCCGCGTTGACCGACCCGTTCCCTCCCATCACGTCGAACAACTCTCCCGGTCCGCCGCACTTTATCACTGGATTGACCAGTCTCGCGCCGAAGGTGCAGAGCGCCTCCTCGAAGACGAAGGCGTAGAACCTGTCCTCCATCGTCCGTCTTATCTTGCGCTCCGGCCCTATCTCGTCGCGCATCGCATAGAGGATGAACCTCGCCGCCTCGCGCGCTGCGCATATGAGATCAAAACGCTGGATCTGAAGGGAATTAACCGCCGGTATGTAGCTCATCCCCGAGCGGCGGAGGTTCTCTGCCGCCGCGAGGACGCCCTTTTGCGACATGCCAAGTGCGCGCAGGCGCGCGGCGATCGATTTGTACGTCGAGCCGTAATGGACCTCGGGAACGACAGACTCGACCGGCTCGCGCCAGTCCTCGCCGACGGTCACCTCGAGAAATCCCCTCCCTCCGACGATGAAGTTGAGGATGTTATCGCCCATCTCGACCATCGACGGGGTGTGGATATCGCAGTCGGCCCCCTCTGTCCAGAGGTCGATTACGCGCCGGTACGACTGGTACTTTATCATCGGAGAAGCGGTGAAGACGCAGTAGCGGCCAGCGCTGACCTGCACCGCCTCGGCGTCCTGTCTCCCTTTGCGAAGGAGCTTCCAGTAGATCTCGTCGGCGTTCTGAACGATCGTCGTCTCCTTAAGCTGCCCGCCGATGAGTTTTCTCACATCAGCCGGCAGGTGGCCCGATGCTATGTGGGATTCGCCGATCACGACAAGGATCTTATGGCCGGGGAAGAAGCTCCTGAGCGAAGCGATCTTGCGGGCGATCATCCTGTCCCTGCGCCTGATAAATCTGAGCTGGTCGCGTGGTTCGTAATCTATGCCGAAGACAGGCACGAACGGCTTTCTGGCCGCGCTGAAGAAACGGCGGTAACTCTCCCAGTTGAATCCCCACTCCGAACGGTAATCTATCGCTTTGAGGAATTCCTCTTCATTCAAAACACCCTTCATCCATCTGTCGAGCGTCTCCTGCTGGTACTCGTAGAGCATCTCGAGCGACAGGACGACCTTCGTCCCCCTCGCCTTCAGCTCTCCGAGCAGATCGAGCGCCAGCTTCTGGCTCGCGTCGAGCGGATGGTAATCGCCGAAATATACTATGTCGCTGGCGGCGGCCCGCTTGCAGACCTCTTCTTTCGAGCAGATCTTTCTGTAACCGGATAGTTCGGAATGGAACTCGCGGATATATGACGATTTCGAGGTCTTATCGACGCCGAAGATATCCTTCTTCAGCGTCCTGATCACCGATCTCTGGGCCTTTATCTCTTTTTCAATCGATCGTCTGTCCGTCATCGTCGCTCCCTGGCCCATGGCGGCCCGGTGATAATGTTCGACAACAATATTGCCTTCGCATATAATATTCCACGTTTAATTTATCGAAAGGTCGATCATGACGCGACAGCCTCGCTGGTGCGATCTCGACTGCCGGCACGCATCTTTTCCGAAAAAGGATTCCCTCGACGGAGCCTGCCATACATTCATCGCCCTCTGGTGCGACAAGTACAACAGACTCGTGCAGAAGAGCGCCCTCTGTCTCGATATGACATCGGAGGCGAAAGATGGATAACATGATAGAGCCGCGTGTACTCTCCGCGGTCGAGAAGATCCTGCTCGGGATCCTCGACGAGGGCAGGGAGATCCCTCGCGAGGACGAGGTCTATTCTGTCCTCAACCTTCTCGGATTCGAAACGCCCGAGACTATATTCGTTACATCGGCAGAAGAGATCGACGACGAGGCGCTGGCCTCCCTTCCCGGTGACAGGGTCGTCTGCAAGTTCGTCTCGCCCCAGGTGGTGCATCGCACCGAGCACGGCGGGATAGTGTTTACAGACAAGGACGCCGTAAAGCTGCGTGAGGTCTTCGCCGGATTCAAGTCCATCGCTTCGCGGCTCGGTGTCGAGCTGTCAGGGATGCTCGTCGCACGCATGCTCGATATCGACGACTCAGTACCGAGACAGCTCATCCTTTCGCTCAGGCAGGACAGGGCCTTCGGACCCGTCGTCGCCGCCGGCCTCGGAGGAACGGGCACCGAGGTCTGGAACGACGGGCTCAAGAAGGACCGCGGCCTGCGGGTGATGGCCGCGTCGATGTGCGCCGAGAAGGAATTCGTCGAGCAAGCGCTCACAGGTACGACATTCTTCCCGATGATCTCAGGACATACGAGGGTATCCTCTCAACCGATGCTCGAGCCGGGGACATTCGTCGAGGCGGTGCGCAGATTCGCATCGCTCGCCGCATCCTTCTCACCACTATCCGATGGAACCCCCGTAACGATAGAAGAACTCGAGGTCAATCCCCTCCAGATAACAGGCGACGGCGGACTTGTCCCTCTCGATGCGATGATGAAGCTCTCCAGGATAAAGGGCAGCCGCGAGGCGGCTCCCCAGAATAAGATCGACAGACTGCTGCGGCCCGAAAGCATGCTCGTCATCGGGGCCTCGGCCGGCAAGATCAACATGGGCAGGGTGATACTGAAGAATCTCGCCGCCTCCGAGACGATCCCGCTGG
>DAOVNN010000309.1 GCA_030630165.1 Candidatus Krumholzibacteriota bacterium | reverse complement strand
TTCCCGTCGAAGTAGACGGTCAGGTGCGTATCGTCATCTACGACGACGGCTGTCGGCACCGGAGGCTCGGTATCGGGCGGGCATGTAGTATTGACGCAGAGACCCGGCCCGTAGAATACGGACTCGCTCGGGTTTCCGGGGAGACAACTGGCGAACCGGCCGTATCCCACATCAGGATGCCCGACGATGTCGATCGTCGTCGGCTCCATGCCAAGGACAAGCGCCGTCCCTTTGCATAGCGACACCCAGTCCGTCCGGCAGCCGGGAAAGCAGACGCTTGTACCGGATGCCAGATCGCCGAGCACTTCGGACAGATCGGGATTCCATTCAGCGCCGATGATAATCACCAACGACGGATCCCCGTTGACCGCGAAGTCGGCGCAGGTCATGCCGTTCTCGCCCGGCTGGCAGAAGATGTAGAAATCGAACATCACGTACGGACTTGCCGTGACCTCGCTGGAGGCCCTCGCCGTATCGGCATAGATGGCGATCCGTCCGATCTCCGGAGCCTGGGCCAGGCTCGTCGATGGAATAAAACAGGAAAGGATTAAGAGAAGAAGTGCGCGTTTCATTTTCATCACCCCTCAGATAAAAACAGACAGAGGATGCCGGCAACGCGCGCCGGTGCCTGAATTGGATACAGAAAGGGTTGGTGGGGAATTGCATAATAAATATGCAAAACCCCCGTCATAATTGCAAGGTAAACCTCCTTGAGGCGTTTGCTGACAAGGGGCTGGGTACCGGCAGCGGCACCGACCTTTGTCGTGCAGCGTTCAACAGATGAATTAACGGTCGAGATTACACCACATCAGCAGCTGATCCGGGGGCATTACTCGATTACATGCTGATTGCCGCAATCAAATTCATCGCACTCCCGGCGCCGGGAGTGGATCTATTTATTCCAGGTCCGACGGAAGGTGCGGGATCGCATAGATCTCTCGCATCAGCTCCCAGCGGCGTGCGGTGTCGTCGCCAGCCTCGCGTTCGATATAATCCCGCACGAGCTGCAGGCCGACGTCGTATGTCACGACGTAGCTGCGGTACTTCTCCCCGAAGCGCAGGTACATGTCGGCTCTCGCCTCAGTCATCAGCGAGTATTTCTGAACAAAAGCGCTGGCCTCTTCCCTCGTCCAATCACCATCGAGATACCTGCGGACCGCCTCTGTCCTCGCCCCGCGCAGCTTCCTTGTCAGCTTCTCGAACTTCAGGTACTCCTCGGCCCTCGCTGGATCCAGTCCGGCCATCGGGAAGAGTACGTCGCGGATGAACGCCACACGTTCCTCCTCGGTGAACGCCATGCGGACGGCGAGGTTCGCTCCCCCCTCGTTCAGTGTCGCCTGCGGGCAGTAGAGGGGCTGCACGGTGTATTCCATCCAGCCGTTGTCACCCAGCATGTTCTTCTCGACGAGGACGTTCTGCACGTGATGTCCGGGGTATCCCTCATGCGTGGCGAGTCCGAGCGGCGAGCTGATCCGCACCGGCAGCTCGACGTTGACCTGGATGAGGCTGCGGTAATCACCCTTGTACCAGTTGTATGCGCCCCACGAGACGCCGGTGACATACTCCTTGTCGAAGCTCTCTCCCTCGGGCAGCGGTATATGCGGGAGCGTCCGGCTGCGCGCCTCATCGATCGCCCTCGTGAAAACGGCGTCGATACGATCCTTCGGGATCGCGAAATCGGCCCGATAGATCTCGACTCGCGAGGAGAGCTCTCCTTCGCCCGGTATGAGAGCATCGAGTCCGGCCAGCGCCTCGTCGAGCGCGGCGATATCGGCCGGCTCGGCGACTGCATCGTAGAGGGCCTTCGACTCCTCGTCGAATGTCATCTTCTTTCCGCCGACAAGCTCGGCACGGACCTTCATCGACAGGACGTGCGCGCGCAGGAATTTTACGCGGCGTTGTTCCAGATCACTCAGGACACTAACGTCCACTGCATCGAGCCCGGTCACCAGGCCGTCCGCCTTCGCGGCAAGCTCCGCGGCGGGGATAACATGATCCTCACCCTCGGGCAGCGGGGCGGGCTTCCATTCATCCGGACCGGTGTACGCGTCGACGTAGTCGGGATCGTACTGCCCCAGCACGAGGCTGAGCTTCACGTACGATTCGGCGACGCGGTCGACAGCAGCGCGCTGCGCCTGCGGATCAGAGCCGTTGCAGGATGAAATAGAGGCAACGAGCATCAGTGTGGCTATAAAGAGAAGTTTCGTCATGGTATCTCCTTTGATGAACTGACTATACGAAATAATCGTCGAGCAGGGCGCTACAGTCAAGGACGTCTTTCGGCGGGCGATAATTTTTTGATAAAAGGCAATATATTTATGGATTATTTCCGGGTTATATGAGAGAATTCCGCCGTAACGGCTCTATCAGGGGGATGGTCATGAAAACTTTCCTTATTCCGGATATCATCCGGGTATCTCGTCGTGCTCTGCTCGCCCTGTTCTGCATCACATTAACATCAGGTGTCTGTCTTTCACAACCACGGCTCGGCATCTATTTCGACGGCCACAGGCATTGCAGGCCTGTCGGGCAATTCACCGTATTCGAAGCGCAACTTTACCTCACCGGAACAGCCATGTATGTCTCGGGCATCGAATACAGCATCGAAACTCCAAACGATCCGAATCACCTGGAACTGATGATCATGGGCGTCGAGTATCCCGATAATTTCTC
Source organism: Candidatus Krumholzibacteriota bacterium (assembly GCA_030630165.1). Lineage (GTDB taxonomy): Bacteria > Krumholzibacteriota > Krumholzibacteriia > Krumholzibacteriales > Krumholzibacteriaceae > JAUWCL01. The sequence goes on along the minus strand of DAOVNN010000309.1, from coordinate 878 downwards.
TGTGATGCTCGGGGATCCTTTCTCAGGCCACTCGATCACCTTCTATCCGCCTGTCGCCGGATACATGGAGAATCCTGTGATCTGCACGATCCAGTTTCTCGCTCTTCAGGGCTGCGACGTGGGCCTCGGCTACGAATGGCCGATGGTCATCTCGCCCCATCCCGATTCGGGATACCTGCGGGGGACATCATGGCCCGGGCACGAACTCTTCGACCTCACGGGCGAGACTTCGTATCTCTGCCCCTGCCACTGGCCGCCCGAGCTCGACAGCGTTCAGGTCTATTCCCAGAGAAGCGTACGCGCGTGGTTCAACCAGTGCGTTTACGACTGGCAGCGGACCTATGACGATCAGTTCCTGCTCTACATGACTTATGAGCCCCACGACACGATCGACATCGTTCATGCGGTAAAACATTCTCCACTGGACGCGGATGTGGTCGACTTCTTCGTCTACCTGGAATCTCCGATGCAGAACGGCGAGGAGTATACCCTGGAGGCCAATGCGTGCTGCGAATGCAACGGGTGCGCGACCTCGACGAGGAGATTCGTATATTTTGACCGATATTCCCATACAGCCGACCTCGCCGTGACGTTCTGGATCGATTATGACAACGGCCTGAACCTTGACGCCATGGTTCCTCACGGCTGCAGCGAGTTCGAGGTCGACTACGCGGTGAGAAACCTCGGGTCGCGCTCCAGCCAGCCGTTTCTTTCACGGATCACCGCCACTCCGAGAGAAGGCGGAGAGCCGGTGACCGTCTGGTCGGACAGCTGCGGAGGATTGACCGTCGACGGGACGTTCGAGGGAAGCGCCTCGATCACCATACCGTGGATGCCCGCCCACCGCTGCTACCTCAGCTTCGAGGCGGACCATTCCG
>DAOVNN010000164.1 GCA_030630165.1 Candidatus Krumholzibacteriota bacterium | reverse complement strand
GGCGACTATCACGGCGCCTGATGTACTGCCGTTACATTCTGTGAATACATGTAGATGGGCCGCGGGAGTCAGAGCCGGTCCTCCGATGTCGAAGACCGGCGAAGGATTCCCCGGCAGCCAGCCCTTCCCCTCATCGTCTATTATCAGCGAGTTGTCCTGTCCGATGAGAGGCAGCACTCCGTATTCTGCGGGCTTTACCCCTCCCAGTATCATCTTCGTCTCCATCCGCGACGCGCACCCGGCCCCAAAGGTCATCAGGGTGTCCCTGCCCGAGACGTTTTCCAGGCTGAGCCCGCTTCTCACCTGCCAGTTGCTCCAGGCTGGAGGAAGGCCATCGTCATTCATCTCCGTATTGTTTCCATCGTAGAAGGCGTCATCGTACCATCCGAGGCCGAACCTCGAGGTCGGATCGCCCAGATCGACGACGCCGTTGGCCTCGATCAGTGAAACGCCGAAGGGCCAGCGTGAGTTGACCTCGTTCGTTTCCCACCTGCGCTCGATGAAGAACTCATCGACGTGCCAGACGAGCAGGCCGGGGCCCCACTGGGGACTCGGGTAAGGATCCTCGGTCGGAAGCAGATAATCGTAACCGTTGGTGTACTCCCACTCGATCTCCTCGGGGAATCCCGAACCGCAGTTCATGCAGTTGCCCGGCCCGAGTATCACTCCGGTCACCTGGTCGGTAACGAAGCCTGTATAGAGACCGTCGAGCTCGGCCGCCCTGTTCTCGATCAGCCAGTACTCGTCGGCCGACATCTCGACTCTCACTCCTCTCGACGGGCATTTGCCCGAGGCGGAAAGAGAGATCGCTTCGTCGAAGGTCCCGACGGTGTCAACTTCCATCCATCCGAGGAAATATTTCGACCAGGCGCAGAGCCCACTGGGTATAAACCCCTCGGCGTAGTGCTCTCCGCCCTCCGCGTCGACGAGGATGGCTCCGAGCTGTCCGCCGCTGTCCATGTTGTCGAATACGCCTATGGTCGAGTAATTCGTATACGTATCGTAGAGATCGCAAAGACCGAGCGCGTGCCCGAATTCGTGAGCGAGCACCGCGGCGAGCCCGCCGATGTAGCCATCCTGGATCGCAGTCTCTGGTACGACAGAGAGCTCGGTTATAATTTGACCGTCCTCTATGACGATCTCGTCGTCTTCGCCGAGCCTCGCGTTGAACGAAGGGATATCGTTGGGACTGTTGCCGAGTATGTCGGACTGCAGATTTGCCCCGGCATGTACCACGATTATCGCGTCGAAGTCGCTCAGCCTGACGGGGTATCCGTCCGATTGCAGCGAGTCGTCGCAGGCTGCTACAGCGTCCTGCACGAACTTCACGAGCGTCTCGACCGTCCACTGGCCCCCTTTGCCCGGGCCGTAGTCGGCCAGGTCTGAGAGCCTGTAGCTGCCGTTCTCTCCGGCGGGAAGAACATCCCATGTTATCTCTGCGGCGCCGCACGACTGGAAATGGTAGTAGCGGGCCATCGCTTCCATATGTGAATTGAAATATGACCTGTTATGAGGCGTGGGGTCGATGATCGATGTCCCGTCCGACGTGAGATCGAAGCCGCCCCCCGTCCTGATACTTGTAAGACTGCCCGACCTGTCTGTATCGAACGACACCCTGACGAGGGCGACGTTCCATGCATCTGCAGGGGCCGCGGGGCCCTGAAGCATCCTTCTCGCCGAGGCCTCCCTCGTACGGCGCAGTCCACGAAGCGAGGGACGGTCGAATCCGAATATCCTCGCTCCCGTCACAGCTTCAGCGGGAATGTCGGCCACCCGGCCCGTGCTGTAAAGTCCGCCCGCCCGTCTCTCGAGTACAGGCACGGAGCGGCCTTCGGCGGCGAGCGCGTCCGTCTGCAGAACGGCTATCAGGCAGAATATAATTACACCGGCACGCTTTCGTATATAGTCGTCCATCGGTTGGAGAATTGCCTTTCCCAGGGATATCAGAAATTAACACCAAGGGACCAGCGATGAACCCTGGCGAGCTCTTCCGCCTGCGGAACACTGGCCCAATCTATCCTTACCCGGTTATTGAATACGAATCCCAGCCCGTAGGTCGCCGATTTGATATTTCCATCCTGGTCATGGATGTACCCGAGACGCAGCGCGATCAGGTTCGAATAGAGAAATTCCGTTCCAATGTGGTACGTGTTGGAACGCTCGAACTCGACCAGCGGCCTGTTGACCTCGCCGGTGACGTACCACTTGCTGACATCACTCCATACGGGCGCCCATGCAATGCTTGTCCTCAGGTTCCTCGGCAGAGCGGCCGCCTGGTCCCTGTTCATGAAGGTGATCGACGGCCCGAGGTTCGAGACGGCAAGTCCGAGGCTCATCCTTCTGATCTTCGCGCTGCTGATGCCGAAATCGGGGATCTTCCACAATCCGCCGAAATCGACGGCTACGGAGCTGCCCGTTCCCGAAGTGCCCTCGAGCGTGGCCCATGCCGGCGCGAGGCTTATGTATATGAACTTGAGGTTCATTCCGACTGAGATCTGGTCGCCCAGTTTTACCGCACCGCCGATCATCGGGGCTATCTCCCACGCCGACGCGGTTCCGAGTTCCTCGGGGGTCGTACCGGTCACGGTATACTCGCCGTAGGTGAGGTACTGCAGGGCGAACCCGATCGTTCCTATCCCCTTGATCTTGTATATACCTGCAATGTATTCGAAGAAAACGTCAGATGCGAGATCGGGGACCAGCTGCGAATGCATGAGGTCGATGGTGTGGCTCTCGGCAAAACCCATTCCTGCGGGGTTCCACCACATCGAGGTCGCGTCATCGGCAATCGCCCCGTAACTCTGCCCCATCCCGTTGGCTCTCGCCCCGGGAGGGATGATCAGGCTGCCCGCTCCCGATTCTCCCTGCGCGAACGCAGCGGAGGATGCGGCAGCGATGATGAACATTGAGATTGAAATCAGCCTTATCGATTTTACCATAGTTCAGATTCTCCTTTTAAGTTGGCCTTCTTTAAGTAAATTAAGTATCTGAAAACTTCCCGGTCAAGCACTTATGGTCGATCCGGGAAACACTTTCCGTTGTGATAAACATTTCTTTGACAAATGGTTATCTGAGATGTACTACCTTTCCTCTGACCGTTTCGCTGCGATTGAAGGAATCCCTGAAGGATACCTCGAGAACGTAGATGTACGTTCCGTTCGCGATACGGTCACCTGTGAAATCCCTTCCTTCCCAGTAAATGCTGTTAAATCCCTCTTCCGCGGCAAGTTCGGCGTTCCATATCTCTATGCCGGAAAGGTTGTATACTCGCAGAACGGCATCCGCCCTGCTGCTCAGCTGAAACACGAAATTCGTCGTTTCCGTGAATGGATTGGGCATGTTGAATACGTCGCTGACCGTGTAGAGACCCTCTTCGACGACCTCAAAGACCAGTGTGTCGGTCGCTGATTCGCCGAGATTATCGAACGCCCTCATGATCACGGAGTGCTCGCCGGGCGCGAAACCTGAATGAAGCGGGTACTCGACGCGCCCGGTCGTCGAGGATCCATGTTCATATTCGAAGTATTCAGTAACAAATATCGGGTAGCCGCTGTGGTCGAACTCGAAGAAGATAGAGTTCTGAGGTTCGGTCCCCAGGATCGCGATCCCGTCATCATCGGATATCTCGGATACGAGGATGGCCCCCTGCTTGACCTTTGTCGCCTGGCCGGAGAAGTAGAGATCCACGTCGGGGGGGCCTTCGTTCTCAGGAATCGTACCCGACGGGATTATCGCGAGCGTATCGGACGAGCCGATCCCGTCGTCTCCCGCCTCACTGACATATGTGCGGACCCTCGCTCTCGATCCCGTCCTGCACCTGACAGGTATGACGAAGTCAAGATCGAACCTTCCCGCGTTAACATCGACTGAGCCCCTGAAGATATCCTTGCCGGGCAGCCTGTAGTCGAGTTTCCTCTCCGTGCCCCAGTGAATGATATCCTCGCTGATCATCTCCATAGATTCCTGGACGACGATCTCAGCGGTGCCGTTGAATGTCGAAAGGACCTCCCCACCCTCGGTCACCCGGCCGCTGAGTGTATACCTGCCTCCCGTATCCATGGTGTCTATCGCCGCGATATCGTGCTCGACCATGCGGTCCGGAAGGGCGAGCATGAGTGCGGGATCGCCGAGAAGGGTGTACTTGGCATTGTTACTCGTGTACATGAAAATCGTGCTGTGAGTCTTCGCCATCATAAGCGCCGTACCGACCGGTTCTGCCACCGTGCTGTCCCCGCCGGTAAACAGACAGTCGAAATAGATATAGTTGAGCTCCCTGTTCGGGATCAGTATCGTCGGCGCTACTCCGGCAATAACAGCGATGGCCCCGCCCTCTTCGAGGACGGTGATCTCCTGCCCCATGCTCCTGTGAAAGGGGGATTCCAGGTCACCGACCGTGCAGGAAAACGCGAGGAACAGGGGCAGCTTCGCCCCGTTCACAAGCGAGTACAGATCGGACATCTGCATCACTCTCTCGTCGGAAAGCTGCTGGGGCGAACCGTGCCCCGCATAGTTGACCACGAGAGCGCCGCGCGACCAATCATCGAGCAGATCGCTGGTCGCACCTGGCTTGAGATCCCCGACGAACGGATAGTGGTGCAGGTATATCTTGCTGTAATCGACGAATCTCGGGATCGGGCCGTCGTCGGCCGTCATCCATTCCGCATCCCATGTGAAATAGAAATCATTGTTGGTGCTCGTCGAGTACTCGTCGTCCGCGACAATGATCACCCTGTTCCTCCAGGTTCCCATATCGAGACCGGATTCATACCTGATCACGCGATCGATCCAGAGGTCGGCGTCCCTGCGCGTAAGCACGGGCATCCTGCCGATCGCCACGTCGATCATCCTGTCGTATCCTGTATCGAGCTTTACGAGGAAATCGTCGTCCTCGACACCCTGGTCCTCATAATTCACGTTTATATAGACCGGTACGAAATCGTTCGACCGGCCCAGTATGTTCCTAGTGTCGTTGGTGCAGTTTCCTATGAGCAGCGCGTAGTCGATCACCGGCGCACCGTTGTCATCAAAATTGTCATAGAGGAATTTCAGATAATTTCTGACGGCCAGCGGATCCTTCATCCCTCCGGAGAAGTTGTTATATATGTCCTCGATATCGACTGCCCTCACGACCGGATCGTTCGAATAGGGAAGATTGTTCCTGCGGTGAGCAGCCAGGCGGCCGGCCGCGTCACGGAATTCCCGGTGATAGACAATGATCATGTCGGGCGGCGTCTCATCCCTGAGCGAGGGAAACACTCCGGGCGACATGCTCTCGATCGATATCGACGGCGTGAGCAGCGCCGATGCCGCGCAGGCGTGATAGTGAAGCGGGACAGCATCGAGCATATCCTCGAAAACTACCTCGCCCTCGGTGTTCTGCCATCCGGTCAGCCTTACCGGCCCTGAATGAGCGGTGACATCGAACAGGAAGATCTCCTCACTCGAGGAGAATCCATTCATCGTGACGGCCGCGGTCCGCATGTCGGACGGGGCGAAGAAATCGAGTCTCCCATCGACCGGTTTCAGATACCTGTCGTAGAATATCTCGTACCATAGCACGTACATCACGTCGTCGCTGGTCTTGTCCAAACTGAATGTGTTGGCGCCCTCGACGATCGAGCTGACAGCCGTCTCGACAGTGTCGGGCCTGAAATCAGAATACACTATCCAGCTCATGTTGCCGGCATGCTCGGCGTTCACGTAGCAGTCTGCCGCATTGAGGTTGTTGTTGTATATGTAAGGGCCGTAGCCGAGTGTCCTTACCATCCCGGTCCCGCCCGCCACGTCGACACACTGGAACTCGTCGTTGAATGTCGTCGTGCCGACATTCAGCCGTCTCCAGTACCAGTAATCGTCGGTGTGTATGGGGTCGTACAATGCGTCATGCTCGACATGGATGCGGTGACTGTAGGTCGTGACGTCAATATCGGCGGAACCGGTCGCCGTGACGTCGCGGCTCTGCACTCTCTCCGGCAGACCCTCGAAGGATCCATCCCAGCTCATCCAGTAGACGCTGTCGTCGAAATACATGTGCTTGTAGAAATGGACCTCACTGGAGGAAGGATCAAGATAGTCGGCCCATCCGCGCACGGCAAGACCGTAGAAGATGAAATATTCACCTCGCATCATCGAGCCGCTATTGGCGCACGAGTAGTGAAGAGCAACCTCGGAGGGATGATAATCCTCCTCGAAGCTTCCGCCATGTCTCGTGCTGTCGGGCTGCTGCAGCGGACCGGTCGTAAATATCCGGACCGTCGCGGGATCGATCGACTGCGCGTTGACGCCGGCCCGGGTCAGGTCCTCGTAGGAGATCCTGTACAGCCCTGTTTCATCCATCGTCAGCTTCAGCCATTTGTCCGAGAGAGCGAACTCGAAGGGGGTCCTCAGAGCGGGAGCCTCCAGTGCGGGCCTGTCCCCGGCGCCGGTCCACCTGCCCGCTCCGATCACGTAGCGGTCCTCTGGCCGCGGAGCGAAAGGCTTGCCGGAAGAGGGACGCGCTGGAGCCCAGGACAGCCTGACGGTTATCCTCTCCGCATGAAGCAGTCGCCCGTTCTCCTGATCGGTGAGAACGGGATATATATCGACGAGCGCCAGCCTCTTCTTCCTCATCGTCTCGACCGATGCGAGCACGGCGTGATCCCTCCATGCGGCAGGGGCTGTT
>DAOVNN010000339.1 GCA_030630165.1 Candidatus Krumholzibacteriota bacterium | reverse complement strand
GGTCATCATCGAAGCAGCTCTGCTGACCGATGAAGAGAAGGTAACTGCCTGCAGGGCAGTCATGACGGCGGGTGCGCAGTTTGCGAAATCTTCGACCGGATTCGGGCCTCCCGGCGCGAATCCGCATGATATCAGGTTGATGCGCGAGGCCGTAGGGCCCGATTTCGGAGTGAAAGCTTCCGCCGGCATCCGTACCGCGGCCGCTGTCCTCGAGCTTGTCGATGCGGGCGCGAACAGGATTGGCACCAGTTCCGGTGTCCAGATCATGGAAGAGTTAAGGGGGAAGTAAACGGGTCGTCAGGATCCCGTCAGTCCGGGATCTCCCGCTCCTCGGAAGCTTCCTTGTCGAGTTCCCTGAAATCCTTGTCCTTGTCAAGCAGATCGTAGGCCGACACCCTGTGCAGGTCGCACTGTCTCTGCGGCTCAAGGCCCTCGATGAATTTCTCCCGCCTGACGATTCTGCAGTACGGAGTCGCTGTGAGCCCCGATTCGACGCATACCATCGCTTCGGTGATCCCGTTGGGTCTGTTGAAGTCACGGCCCCTGTTTCCGGGGTGTGCGGCCAGCATGATCCATGTCCACAGGGGCAGCGCTACCTTCGCGCCGACCATTCCGTCACCCATCGGTATGACCTTGTGGCTGAATCCGGTCCAGACGCCCACGGCAAGGTCGGGCGAGTACCCGATGAACCAGCCGTCGGCGTAATCATCGGTCGTGCCGGTCTTGCCGGCGCAGGGGATCCTCAGGCCGAGTGAGCGTGCTGTTCTTCCCGTTCCCTCGTCGATCACTGTTCTCAGCATATCGGTCACCATGAAGGCGATCTGCGGAGTGAGGACCTCTTCGCGCTCCTCCCTGAACTCCTCTAGGGTGTTACCGTTCCGGTCGACGATCTTGATGATCGCCATAGGCTCCGCCCTGATCCCCTCGGCTGCCATAACGCCGAATGCCGAGGTAAGCTCTATAAGTGTGACCTCCTGGGCTCCGAGGGCGAGCGAGAGGTACGGCATCAGCCTGCTGTGGATACCGAGGTCACGGGCCGTACTGATGACGGCCGGTCCCCCGAGCTTCTGCAGCAGTTTGACTGCGGGGATGTTGATAGACTTGTCGAGGGCATAGCGGAGGGAGACGGCGCCGTGGAATTTCTGACTGAAGTTCCTCGGCTTGTAGACCTCGCCGTTGGGCATCTCGATCACAATGGGGGTGTCCAGAAGCACGTCAGACGGGCTGTAGCCATTAGCCAGTGCCGCTATATATATGAACGTCTTGAAGGCCGAGCCGGGCTGGCGCCTTGCCTGAAGCACGTTATTGAACTTCTTTTCACGGAAGGAACGCCCGCCGACCATCACTTTTATATGGCCGTTATGCGGATTGATTGCCACAGCGCCCGACTGGATGTAATCCGGGGCTATCTCATGACCTGCCTCCAGCGTATCGAGGTAGGAGGCCCTGGTCAGCTCGTACTCCTTCTCCCCCTCGAGTCGGGCCAGGAAGGTCTCCATGCTGTCCTCGGCGACTCTCTGCAGGTGCGAATCGAGCGTAGTATAGACCGTCATCCCCCCGCGGTAGATCGCCTGGTCACCATATTTCCGCGACAGTATCTGCCTTATGTGCTCCGTAAAGTGTCCGGCGAAATCTGCGTCGCCCCTCTCGCGGGGCACAACGTCGAGGGGCTTCGTTCTGAGCGAGTCGAACTGGGCCTGGTTGATGACCTCGAAAGCGCGCATCATCGTGAGGCAGATTTCCCGCCTCTTCAGGGCCCTCTCTGGTTTACGGAAGGGGTTGTATCCGGACGGGTTCTTCTGAAGCCCGGCCAGAAGGGCTATCTGGTGAAGCTTGAGCCCGCTGACCGACTCTCCGAAGAATCGGTTCGACGCAGCCTCGATCCCGTATCCGCCGCCGCCGAAGTAGATCTGGTTGAGATACATCTCCAGTATCTCGTCCTTGGAATATGTGCGCTCGATCCTCAGGGCGAGCAATGCCTCCTTGATCTTCCTCGTCCAGGTCTGCTCCTTGGTGAAGAAGAGATCGGTGGCGAGCTGCATCGTGATGGTCGAGGCGCCTTCGCGGATCTCCCAGTGCCGGACATCTTTCAGGGCGGCCGAGGCGATCCGGTAGAAGTCTATCCCGAAATGGCTGTAGAATCGCCTGTCCTCTATGGAGAGGAATGTTCTCTGGACCTCGAGCGGGATCTCTTCGATCCGCAGAAGGATCCTGTCCTGCTTGTAGTATTCCCTTATAACGCTCGAGTCGGCGGCAAGGATCCTGGTCTTCAGCGACGGTTCTATCATCTCGAGCCTCGCCATCGAGGGGAGGTCGCGCGAGAGATAGATAAGCATGGCTGTCATGAATCCGGCTACCAGCACGACTGTCACCAGAATGATCTGGAGAGCCAGCTTCTCGCCGCGTCTCAGTTTTCTCACCATCGTATGTCCTCCAGTGCCGCACAGCCCTGCCGTTAATTCCAGCTTGAAGGGAAAGTACTGCTAAAGGCCGATGTTTTCCAGTTCTTTTACGTCTGACAGGCACATTCTCGCCCGCCGGTGTCGGGGAGGATTTCCTTCGAATTGCATAAAAGCTGGAAAAAATGAAAAAAAATAGCGAATATTGTTGACACGCAGGCACTAATGAATTATATCATGCGGGTGTTCGCAGTACAGGGGGCCTTGGCCTCGATACGGGGATAACGAAATAAGTTACTAAATCCCCGGATATAGGTTGACAAGTGCCGACAACTCGGATATATTGTATTTCTGGAAAGCAATTTCCATATAGGGAAATACGCTCTTTGAAAAAGAAATAGCGTGCGATGAACTAGCTTGGAACGTGGGCCTGAGGGTCGTTCTGCGACCCAAAGGTATGATGAACCGTCAAATAGAATGCCGGCTTGCCGGTATTCTTTGTTTTTTTATACAACGGAGAGTTCGATCCTGGCTCAGAATGAACGCTGGCGGCGTGGATTAGGCATGCAAGTCGAACGATAAAGCGAATTTATTCGCGATTAAAGTGGCGAACGGGTGAGTAACGCGTGGGAAACCTGCCTTCGAGTGGGGGATAACATTCCTAACGGAATGCTAATACCGCATAACATCACAGATCGCATGATCTGTGATCAAAGATAGCCTCTACATGTAAGCTGTCG
>DAOVNN010000347.1 GCA_030630165.1 Candidatus Krumholzibacteriota bacterium | reverse complement strand
TCGGCCAGGAATCTCGCCGCGGAATCATCGTCTTCTGGTGAAAATATTATCCTGTTCATCACAGCAGTTTCCGTCAGATGAGGAAGCTCAGTATCATCGTGATGCTTCCCACGCTGATAAGGGTGGATGAGAGAATCCCGATAGCGACGATCCTCGGCCTGCAGTCGAATTCCGTGGCATAGACCACTGCGGTAACGGCGGTAGGCATCGCCGACTGGACGAGCATCACATTTCTCAGCACCGGGTCGACATCAAAAAATCTCAGGATGGCCAGGGCGATTCCCAGGCCCCCGAATATCTTTATTACTCCGCTCGTTATACCTAACGACACCAGGCGCCGGGGGCTCACTATCTCCGTTTCTGCGCATTCCGTCTCTACGTCGTCCCCGGCGATTATCCTCTCGAGCTGCATACCGAGAAGGAGCAGGCCGAGTGGAATGGCAGAGCGGCCGAGCAGGTCGATCATTTCCATGAACGGCTCGGGCGGCAGGAGATTCACGTCGGCGAGCACTCTCCCCGCAATCAGCGCCCATATCAGCGGAACCTTAAACACCGTAGCCAGTGCGGCCGTGGCCCTCTTTTTCCCCGCGCTGGCGAGAAATACGCCGAGAGTCGACTGGACCGTTGCCGAGGCGACTACATACAGAGCGGCCCACTTGAGCCCCTCCTCCCCGAAGGCAAGCATGCAGACCGGGATGCCGTAGAAACCGCTGTTCGTAAAAACGCCGGCCAGCGACATCGCGTTCCGCTCCACCCTGCCTCCACCGGACAGCTTACCGATCACTTGCGTCAGCAGGAGCAGCCCGGCCGAGAGGATTATCACATATATGAGGATCTCGAGAAGAAGGCTATAGCCGGTATCGTTACGGGCCATCACCGAGAAAAGGAGGGCGGGGCCCAGAATGTAGAGTTGGGTCTTCGAGAAGGCGTGCTCGTACTTTCCCCCGAACCGCCTGAGAAGGAATCCCAGGAGGACTATGAAGACTATCGGAAGGATTACGTCGGTGATTACCATCAGGTTGAAAAGATAGCATTTCCGTGAGATTTATCCAAAAGGAAAGCCGCCCGGAAACGGGCGGCTTTCACTAGATCCAGACGGCAGGTGTGTTCGCTGGATCTATTCCTTCTTATCCTCTTCTTCCGCGGGAGCCTCTTCGGCAGGCGCTTCTTCGACTGCAGCCTCAGCGGCTGCGGCTTCCTCTTCTGCCTTCTTTGCCGCTTCCTCGGCCGCCTTCGCCTCTTCCGCCGCCGCTTTCGCGGCTTCCTCCGCTGCCTTCTTAGCAGCGATCACGGGGCTCTCGGGGATGTCGACCTTGTGGTGCGTCTTGCGAGTGGTTTTCTTCTTACCGCGGGGCTTGTCGTCCTTGCCGACCAGCTCGAGGATCGCGGTCCGAGCTGCGTCACCCTTGCGAACGCCGGTCTTCAGGACGCGCGTATAGCCGCCCGGCCTGTCGACGTACCTCGGCGCGATGTCGTCGAACAGCTTTCTGAGGACAACGGGGTCCTTCACCGTTCTGGCGACATGTCGTCTCGCGGCCAGATCGCCCTTCCTGGCGAAGGTGATCATCCTCTCCGCAAGGCGCTTCGCTTCCTTGGCCTTCACAGTCGTAGTCTCGATCCTCTCCCTCTCGAAAAGAGAGGTGACCATGTTGCTCAGCATCGCCTTGCGGTGCGCAGCCGTCCTGCCGAGCTTCTTGTGGTCAATGTTGTGACGCATTGCTACTTCTCCTCTTCGTCCTTTTTAGTCAGTTCGGCGGTATCGATGTCCATTCCGAGGTGAAGTCCCATGCCGTCGAGAATGTCCGCGATCTCCTTGAGGCTCTTGCGGCCGAAATTGCGATACTTAAGCATATCGCTCTCCGACTTCGTGACGAGCTCGCCGAGATTCTTGAGATTCGCTGCCTTGAGGCAGTTCGAGGACCTGACGGAAAGCTCGAGCTCTTCGACGCTTCTTTCGAGCAGCTCCTTCATCTTCTCAGATTCCTCGTTGACCTCTTCGTCGACTTCCTCGACCGGCTCCTCCTCGAAATGAATGAACAGAAGCATGTGATCCTTGAGGATCTTCGATGCATACCCGAGGGCGTCCTCAGGCGTGACGCTTCCGTTCGTCGTGACATCAAGCGCGAGTGAATCGTAATCTGTCCTCTGTCCGACTCGCGTATTCTTCACCGTGTAATTGACCAGAGTCACGGGGCTGAAGTTCGAATCGATCGGTATGAGGCCGATCGCATAATCCTCAAGAACATGGGCTTCGGCGGGAACGTATCCCCTGCCGTGGCCGATGAGGATCTCCATCTTCAGCTTCACCTTCTCGGTGCACGTGCAGATCATCTGATCTTTGTTGAGGATCTCGATCTCCGCGTCCTCTTTGATATCGGCCGCGGTGATCTCACCCTTCTTGTTCGTCTCGATGGTCAGGAACCTCGGATCGTCGCAGTGCATCACGGGAATGATCTGCTTGAGATTGAGCACGATGTCGGTGACGTCTTCCTTGACGCCTTTAATCGTGCTGAACTCGTGCTGCACCTTGTCGATCTTGACTGCCGTAACAGCTGCACCCTGAATCGAGGACAGGAGCGTCCTGCGAAGGGCGTTCCCGATCGTATTGCCGAAACCGCGTTCGAGCGGTTCTACCCCGAAGCTGGCGAACTTCGGGCCAGACGAAGTCTCGTCCATTACGATTTCTTTGGGCATCAAAAGATTACGCCATTTCATCTAAGCAATCCTCCTTGCGCGGCTGGCGAGCCGCCTATGCCAGATTACTTGGAGTAAAGCTCCACGATCAGGTTTTCCTCGACGGGTACCGGTATAACGTCTCTCGTCGGTTCCTCGGCGTAGGTCCCTTCCTTCTTGCTGACATCGACTGAGATATAGGGAACCGTTCCACGGCTACCGTATCCCTTGATTGTTTCTTCGATGACGAGAAGGTTTTTGCTCTT
>DAOVNN010000039.1 GCA_030630165.1 Candidatus Krumholzibacteriota bacterium | reverse complement strand
CGAGAGGGTCCTCGGGAAGCTGTGCCGCTTGTGATAGAGACCTACATATGTGAGTATCTCGGTGGCTGTCGGCTTGTTCTCGCTCATCTGGGTACCGGTGACCTTCATCGCCAGGGCGATGTTCTCGAAGACGGTCCGGTCCTCTATCAGCCGGAAATTCTGGAAGACTATGCCCATCTTCCTGCGCAGCGCGGGAATCGTCTTGCGCGTGATACGAGTCGACACGAAGGGTCCGATGACGATCTGTCCCGAGTCGGGGCTGTCATCCATGTACATCATCCGAAGCAGCGTGCTCTTGCCCGCACCGCTGGGACCGACGAGAAATACGAATTCGCCGTTATTTATCTGTATATTTATGTCGGTCAGCGAGAAGTGTCTGCCGAGGCCTTTCGAGAGGTGGTAGATGCCGGCTATGATCCTCTGTTCCTGGGTGTTCATCCGGCCGCCCTCCTTTCGGGAGCGCGCGTACGGCAGCAGGTCACGGCAAGCTCGAGCGCCGCGGCGAGACTTCCGCTCTCCGCCTCGCCCCTGCCTGCGATATCGTATGCCGTGCCGTGACAGACCGAGGTCCTGACTGTGGGAAGACCGATCGTCATGTTCACGCCGCGGTCGAAGCCGGACATCTTGAACGGAATCATCCCCTGGTCGTGATAAAGAGCGACGAAAGCGTCGCAGCCCCGCCTCTCAGGGTGGTAGAAAAGGGTGTCGGCCGGGAAAGGGCCCCGTGCGTCGATACCATCTTCGATGAGGGCCGCAATCGCGGGAACGATCACTTTGCCCTCCTCCTTCCCGGTCACGCCTCCATCCCCACCGTGGGGATTGAGCGCGGCTATGTCGATACGGGGATTCTTCAGGCCCCAGAGCTCTCTGAGCGCGGCGTCCGTGACCTTCACCCCCGTCATAAGTCTTTTCATCGTGACTGCGGCCGGCACATCGGCGAGCGGGATATCGCGGGTCAGTATCACTATCCTCATCGCGCCGGAGACCATGATCATCTGGCAGTCGGGAGCGTCGAGAAGCGCGGAGAGCATGTCGGTGTGCCCGATGTAGCTGTAGCCGGCGAGGCCCAGCGCCTCCTTCGAGATCGGACCGGTGACTATCCCTTCGATGAATCCTTCCGCGGCGAGCCTGGCGGCCGTCTCGACCGCTTCGCCCGAGACCGCGCCTCCGACAGCGCTCGGCCCTCCGGCGGGAACATCTCTCCCTCCGCCGGTATCGACGATGACCGGGGAGTCCTCCGCCAGGGCGTCGAAGAGGGCAGCGCCAGTCACCGACTCCGCCGCCGCGATAACGTGGGGCACGGCAGCTCCGGCCTTCCTCGCCGCCGCCGTCATGGCGTCCGCCGAGCCTATCAGCGCGATGTCCGCTCCGAAATATTCACCCGAAGCGAGCAGGGCCGCCGCGATCTCGGGGCCTATCCCCGCGGGGTCCCCGATCGTGAGGGCTATCGGTATCCTTCTGCCTGTCATTCCGTTTTCGTCTCCCTGACGACCCTGTAGAACCGGGGCGCGTCCTTTTTCGAGACCTGTCCCGCCGGCATCTCGAGCAGCTCGATCACCAGCGAGTGTCCCGGTTTTCTCACCTCGATGATGTCGCCCTCCACCGCTTCGCGCGAGGACTTGACGACCGCGCCGCCGATCCTCACATTACCCGTCTCGCAGCCCTTGCTCGCGAGGTTTCTCGTCTTGACGAGACACAGCGTCTTGAGAAGCAGGTCTATCCTCATCGCTTTATCCGCCGGTGTTCTTGTGCTGCGCGTCCGCTTCCCCGCTGATCTTGATATCCACGTAGTAGATGCCCTTGAGCTCGTGAACATACTCTACGTACTTCTCCTGCTGCTTCTGCATCCCGAGCATGTTCTCCAGTTCAGGCTTCGCTTCCTGGTAAGTCCAGGCGCGAGACGGATTCTTCTCCAGGACCTTTATTATCCTGAACTCCTCTCCCTCCTTGATCACCGGCGTAAGCCCATCGATCTCAGTCTCTCTCAGCATCTCGAGGAGATAGTCGTTATTGCCGACGAGTAGCTCAAGGTTTATTTCTTCCTCCATCACTCCGCCGTTGTTCTTTGTCTTCTCGTCGGAGGAGTATTTCGCTGCCGCTATGGCGAAGTCGAGTCCATCGAGGATCTCTCTCCTGACCTCCTCTGCCCTTGCTGCCGCATCGGCTATCTGAGCATCATCTGTCTCGACCTTGATCAGTATGTGCCGCAGCTTCACCTGGTCTCCGCTCACATCCTCGAGTTTTATAAGGTGCCACCCGAAGTGTGTCAGGACTGGCGGGCTTACTTCGCCTGCGATAAGCTTGCGGGCGGCTTTTTCGAACTTCGGGCTGCGCTCTCCGAATTCAGCGAGGTTCATATATCCAAGGCTTCCGCCGTACTTCGCGCTCGGTCCCTCCGAATACTCTGTTGCCGCTTCGGCGAAATCCTTGCCCGCTTTCACTTCGGCTTCTATAACTTTGATCCTTTCGAGAGACGCATCGCTTTTTTCTTCTGCTACTCCCGGCAAGATTTTTATCTGTGCAATCTTCATCGAGGCGGGCCGTTTTGGCATCTCGTCGAGGTGCTCCCTGTAATACGCTCTCACCTCGGTGTCCGTTACGGTGACATCCTTGAAGACATCGCGCAGGAGCTGCTGGCGGAGAAAATTCGACCTGATCTTTTCCTTCCACTGGCTTCGTAGCTGCTGGAGCGTCAGGCCCGCCTTTTCCAGTTCACTCTCGAACATGGCGTCGCCGCCCGCCGAGCGGCGGCTCTCCTCGAGCGCCCTTGCGAGATCTTCCTCGATTGCTTCGTCGGGCACCTCGATCCCCGTCTTATCGGCGTGCACGGCAAGGAGCTGGTCGCCTATGAGCCGCTCTAAGAGCTGGGCTCGAAGCTGGGCCTCCTGATCTTCCGGCAGTGTCGACATCTGGTTCTGCAGGAGATACTGCCTGTATTCCATCTCCATCTCGCTGAGCAGTATCGCGCGGTCCTCTACCACGGCGACGACCCGGTCGATGATCTCGCCCGGCGGCTCCTGCTGCTGCGCGGCAAGCACGAAGGGAACGAGCAACGCGGCGATCATGATTGTCGCCGTAATCCTTGATCTCATCATCATCCTTCCGTTTTCATCGTATCGGCCGCGAGTGTGTCAGCGGGCGTATCGCCGACGGAGGAGTCCGCCGGCACCGCATCTTCAGCGTATCCACTGTTGAAATATTCCACTTCCGTGCTCTCGAAGAGCCTGTCGAGCAGTTCGTGGTAGGCGACGTTCCTCCTGGCCATGACCAGTTCTTTCATTATTCTCTCGCGGATGTCGGCGAGCTCGACCTTGACCTGCGCCTCGCGCATGCCGACCAGTTTTATGATGTGGTAACCGAAGTCGGACGGGATTATACCGCTGACCTCACCCGGCTTCATGTCGAATATGACCGTCTCGAAGGCAGGTATCATATTGCCCTTTGTCAGGTAGCCGAGGTCGCCGCCGCGCCTGGCGACCGGATCGACCGAGTGCCTGTTGGCTACCCAGGCAAAGCTCCTCGTCCCGAGAAGTTCCAGGATCTCCGCCGCTTCCTCGTGCGTGTTGACCATTATGTGACTTACCCTGTATTCATTGATGTACTGGTCCCTGTGATCCTCGAAATATTCCTCGATCTCCCCTTCGGAGACCTCGATCCTCTCGCGCAGCTCGAGGAAGGTCAGGTGGTCGGCAAGGAACTCCCTCTCGAACCTCTCGAGCCTGGCCCTTACCCTCGGATCATTGTGGAGACCTCTCCTGACAGCTTCGCCGTAGAGCAGTTCCATCTCGACCCACTGGTGCACCCAGGCCGCTTTTTCCGCGGCTGAAAAGGGCGTCTTCTCGCCGGAGGGAAGGAGGATCTCGAGATGGCTCCCGGTGAGCACCTCATCGCCTACCCTGACGATCGCGTCGGGAGGAAGGGTGGAATCGTCGCGCGCGTCCTCGCCCCCGCACCCCACGGCCAGCAGGAGCGGGATGATCGCGGCGAGAAAAACCTTACGACCGTTCATATCGATGATCCGGGCCCTTTCGATCAGAGCCTGGTCCTTTTGAGCTCTGCCTTGGCGAGCGTGGATTCATCTATCTCGATGATGTAATTCTCGCGCCATTTCTCGAGCTTCTTGTACAGGTGCTCTTCATACTTCATCTCGAGGAGAGTCTTATTGATTGTAGCCTCGGCCTCGGCATAGGTCGGCAGCCTTTCGTCTTCGACTTCCTCGACTTTTATCACGGCCCAGCCCCTCGAGGTCTGGAACGGATCGGATATCGCTCCGGGACCATCGAGCGCGAAACCCGTTTCGTCGTAATCCGGCATGTTACCCTTGATGTGAAGCCCGGTGCGGCCGAGATCCTCTTTCGAGGTCTCATCGGTGGAGAACTTCCCTGCCAGAACCGTGAAGTTTATCCCCTCGAGGGCCTTCTTGTGTACTTCCGAGGCTGTTTTCGGGTCCGGGACAATGATTACGGAGAAATCCCTCATCTCCATCTTGATGAGTATTTCGAGATTCTCGGCGTAGTAATCCTGCTTGTCGCGGGTCGTCACGGTGACCTCGTCCTTGATCTGGTCGTCGTAGAGTTTCTGGACGATGAACATCTCTTTCTTGTTATTGAGATGCTTTCTGACCTCGGGGATCTCGAGTATCTTCGCCTCATGCTCGGCGTAGACGGGAAGGATCTGGTCGAACACCTGCTTGTGTATTGTCTGTACGATATGCTCGCGGCCGTACTGCCGCCTGGGTCTTTCGGGGAGCGCCAGCCTGTAGTAGAGCTCTTCGAAATCGCCAAGGGTGTAGCTTCCGTCCGAATACTGGCATATGAGCTTGTCCTTGAACTGCTCGGGGATGTTCAGTCTCGGGGCATTCTCGCGGTTGATCTTGTACGACATTATGTCCTTGTACGGGATGTCCGTCGGAAGTCCGTCGTAGGCGATACCGATCGCGTCGGTGAAGAACTGCAGGCCGATATCGACCTCGATCTGGGCCTTGAGCGCTTCCATCCCCTTCTTCTCTCTGACCGCCCTGACACGCTTTGCCGCCCACTCCTCGTCTTGCGTCGGCTCGACCCTGCGTTTCCTGTGCAGCTTGATGATCGCCCACCCTGTCGCCGTCTTCATGGGCTTGGAGATGTCTCCGGCTTCCATCGTGATGAGCTCTTCTTCGACCCACCAGTGGATCCTGCCGACCGGGTTGGCACCGACGTAACCGCCGTGCTCCGCTCCGGCTCCGAGGGAATACTTCTTGGCGAGCTCGGCGAAGTCCTCACCGGCCAGCGCCCTCTCCCTGATCCCGGCCACCTCGTCCTCGTTGGCTCCGACGATCTGACTGAGCGTATATTCAATGTGCATCTGCCTGTAATATTCGGCGACGTCCTCTTCGGAAACGACCACCTTTTGGGCGACCTTCTGATCCATCAGCTGCGCGATCATGTACGGGCCCTTGTACCTCGGCCAGAAGTCTACGAACCATTTTTCCTTGTCGTAACCCATCGCCAGAGCCTTCAGGGCCATGACTTCCTTGTTTATCATGTGGTCGAGGAGATATTTCTTTCCTTCGAGGTCATCCGTCTCGGGAAGATATTTCGGGTCTATCGTCTCTGAGACGCCCTCGAAATCAGCGATCGTGATCTCCCTCGTATCGACTTTGGCTATCACCAGCGCACTGTTGTCTTTCTCTCCGCAACCTGCCACGATGGCCATGACAGCGATCGCAAATACCAGAATTGTCCTTCTCACTGCTTTCTCCTTCCGGAACGTCGATTCATCTACTCTTTCTCCGGGCATTTCAACTCTCAGCCCAATGCATATCAGTTAAACTATTCTATTTATCAAAAAATTCCAATAAATTCAACAGGCTTTCGAGGTCGGCCGCTCCGGGCTGGGAGGACCAGAGGTCGTCATCGGGATACTTTTCGTTCCCGGGAGGCAACAGCGTAATCGAAAAACCCTTTTCCATGTGGAACGTCAGCCTTCCCTCGAACTTCCTGGCGATCTCCGCGATGAGTTTTCGAGGCGGCGTGTCCTGTGGCGTAAATGCCGCCTTGACAACGCCTTTTGCATCTACCTCCATGCTGTCGAGCCCGGCGGCTGATGCTCTTGCCCTGAATTCGATGAGCTTGAGCATGTTCTCGCCGGTCGGTGGGGGCACGCCGAACCTGTCAAGAAGCTCGCTTCGCATCGCGGCAACCTCCTCGAGGCCCCGAACCCGGCTCAGCCTGCGGTAGATGTCCATTCGCTCCTCCGAGTCGGTGACATAGCTGTCGGGCAGGTACGCCGGCACCGGGACCGAGATCCTCGCCTCCGGCTCTTCTTCAACCGTCTCACCGCGCCTCCTGGACACCTCATTCTTGATCATTCTCGAGTAGAGATCCAGACCGACCGCGCTTATCTGGCCCGACTGCTGGTGGCCGAGGAAGTTCCCCGCCCCGCGGATCTCGAGGTCCCTCATCGCTATCCGGTAACCGGCGCCGAGGTAATCGAACTCCGTTATCGCCTGGAGGCGCTTGATAGCCGTCGAGGTCAGGCCGCCGCCTTTCGGGATGAGCAGGTAGGCATATGCCTTCCTGTCGGAGCGCCCGACCCTCCCCCTCAGCTGATAGAGCTGTGCAAGGCCGAAGCGATCGGAGCGGTTGATTATGATCGTATTTACGTTGGGAAAATCGAGCCCCGCTTCGATGATCATCGTAGTGAGGAGCACGTCGAATTTCTTCTCGACGAAGTCGATCATTATCTTCTCGAGTTCGCGTTCCTTCATCTGCCCGTGTGCGTGGGCTATCCTGACCCGGTCGGGAAGGAGCCTTGCCAGGTAGCCCTCCATCACCTCGATCGACTGCACGCGGTTGTGTACGAAGAAGACCTGCCCGCCGCGGCCGATCTCACGCATCACCGCCTCGCGGATCCTCTCGTCGTCGAAGGGTAATATCTCGGTATGTATCGGCAGCCGGTTGCGCGGAGGGGTATCGATGACCGAGATGTCCCTGATCCCCGAGATCGCCATCGAGAGCGTCCTCGGAATCGGTGTGGCGGTCATGCTCAATACATCGACCGTCTTCTTCATCTTCTTGAGTCTTTCCTTCTGGGCCACCCCGAATCTGTGCTCCTCGTCAACGACCACGAGCCCGAGATCGGAAAACTCGATATCCTTCGACAGAAGCCGGTGCGTCCCGATCAGGATATCTATCTCTCCGAGCGCGACTCCCTCGACGACCTTCTTCCTCCCGGCAGCCGGCACGAACCTGCTCAGCATCCCGATATTCACGGGAAATCCCACGAGCCGCTCGCGGAATGTGTTGTAGTGCTGCAGTGCGAGAACGGTCGTCGGAACGAGGATCGCCGCCTGCTTGCCCTCAACTACCGCCTTGAACGTGGCGCGAACGGCCACCTCCGTCTTGCCGAACCCGACGTCGCCGCAGAGGAGCCTGTCCATCGGTCTCATGCTCTCCATGTCAGTCTTTACCTCGGAGGATGCCTGCAGCTGGTGCGGGGTCTCCTCCCACGGGAAAGAGGCCTCCATCTCCTTCTGCCAGGGCTTGTCGGGGCCGAATGCGAAGCCGTCGGCCATATGCCGGGCGGCATATATGTCAATAAGGTCCTGGGCGATCAGGCCGGCGCTCTTGCGCGCCTTCTCCCTCGTCCTGTTCCAGACCCCGCTCCCGAGCTTCGCCAGCGCCGGCTGGGCGCCTTCGGCCGCGGTATATTTCTCGACCATCCTGAGCTGGGAGACGGGTATGAAGAGCCTGTCGTCCTTCTCGTACCTTATATCGAGGCACTCCGTCCTGCTCGCCTCGATCTCGAGGACGCGCATCCCCATGTACCTGCCTATGCCGTGGCTTACATGAACAACGAAGTCGCCAGGCTTGAAATGTGAGGGGTCATATACGAGCGACCTGCTTCTCGCACCGGTCGAGTGCCACGGTCTGTGAAACCGGCCGAAGACCTCCTCCTCGCTGAGGAAGACCATGTCGGTATCGGGCCATTTGAATCCGCTCGAGATCTCCCCGATCGGGAAATCGATCTCGAGCGCGACCTCGGAGAGGATATCTTCCGCCCTCTCCCTCTGGATCTCGTTCGCGCAGAAGAGAAAAACCCTTCTGCCGCTGTCGAGTTCCCTGCGGACGTCGGTCACGAGGCCCTTGATGTTCCTTCTGTAGTCGCCGACAGCCGAGGTGGAGAAACGTACGTCGTCCCCGCCGGTAAGCGCGGTGAACGCAAGCCTGCCGCACGCCTCCTGCGTTGCGCCCCACTCAGGCCCCCCCGCGTAGACGAGGTCGGGCCGCGGGTAGATATTCTCATCGCCTGCCCGCCCGTGACGCCGCTGTATTTCCTCTCTGAACTCTTCGGTCAGCGCCTCGATCTCCTCGCAGTCATAGAGCGCCATCAGCGGAGGCGAGTCCCAGTAGTCGGTCACCGGGACAACATCGTGGACGACGGCGGCGTAATGCTCCATCCCGAAGAAATGTATCCCTGCCGCGAGCCGCTCGGCGGGAAGCATCATCTTCTTGCGCTTCTCCTCCGCGAGCCCGGCGCTCTCCTTCTCGAGGAAGGCACCCAGCCTCTCGATCCCCTCTTCATCAGGTGCGAGGTGATGCAGCGGATGTATACGGATCGAATCCACCGTCTTGATCGACCGCTGCGTCTCGATGTCGAATGTACGGATAGAGGTTATCTCGTCACCGTCGAACTCCATCCTGACCGGGTCGGGAGAGGTGACCTCGAAGAGGTCGAAGATCCCTCCCCGCAGGGCAAACTGCCCCTTCTCCTCGACGATGCCGTGCCTCTCGTACCCGAGGCTTACGAGTCCTTCGCCGAGTTCGTACGGATCCTTCTCTTCACCTGTGCGCAGATCCGTCAGCAGGTCGAGAAAAATCTCCGGGGCGAAGACCTTCTTCAGGAGAGATCTCGGCGTGCAGACCAGCACGTCGCATCTCTTCTCCACCAGTGCGGCCAGTGCGGCCATCTGCATCCCGGTGAGGTTCCGGTCGGGATCGTGATAGTCATACGGCAGTATCTCGTCCTCGGGATAGAAGACGACGCGCCCGGCGCCGAAATGCTCGAGGTCGGCCGCGATATCTCTCGCCCTGACAGGGTCGGAGGCTAAAGCCACGACCCCCCGGCCGAGATACGGCACAAGGGCCGAGAGCACAAGAGAGCGCGAACTGCCAGTCAGTCCGCCAGCTCGCGCGACAGTTCCCGGAGAGGCAAGTCTGCCGGATAGATCGACGAAGGGAGGCAGCTCCGAGATCTTGTTTCGCAGGGTCTCCCACATCAGGCCGTCTCACCTCCGCCCCCGGGACGCTGCGCCACGGCAAGCTCGGCTACCAGAAGAAGGGCCGCCGCTATTATCAGCACATCCGCGATCTCTCTTCCCTCCCTCGCTTCCCTTACCGCCTCTGATATCCCGGCATCCGCCCCCGCGGCAGCCCAGCTGGTGAGCCCCAGCGAATCGGCTGCCTCATCCGCGGTCATGTAGTCGAGGGATGATTCGAGGCGGCAGTCCGGATTGATCGCCGTCTGCCATTCGCCGGAGCCGCAGCCGGCGGTGAGGTATCCCTGCCTGTCGCCCGCCGGCACCGTGATCCTTCCGAGACCGGTGCGGACGGGATCGACATACTCTTCTCCACAAGGCAGGACTATTACGCAGTCGCCTTCGCCTGCAAGCGGAACCTGAACGGTCGACCCGATCAGCCCTCCCTCCCTGCCCGGCGACACGGAAAGGGGCGCCAGGACCATCTGCTGCACGAGCGGGAGGAACCATGGTGACAAAACGAGGTCCCCGCTCTCAGGAACGGGGGAGAAGGCGGCGAAGATGATCTCTCCCTCCCCTGCTCCCTCGACCCAGACAAACGGCGTCCCGTCCGAGAATGAGAGGTCCGCGCTTCCCGCCGGCAGACCCTCGACCGCGGCAGCCATCGCGAACCTCAGCCCGGCCATCCCGTCGAGGTCGACCTCGCTGAATATCGACAGCAGCGGGAGCCCCGCTTCCGGACGCTCGAGCTCGATGAATCCTTCGCCCGTCTCGCGTGCCTCTATCGTGAGGTCGTGCGAACTGAGTCGCCCGGCGAACCGCTCCATCCCCGGCGATATGAAGACTACGACCCTGCCTCCCCCCTCTGCGTAACGCCTGAGGAGCGCCGGGTCACCTGTGCGCGGTCTTCCTCCCGGGCCGGCGACGACGACATCCGCCCCGGCAAGGTCGGCGGTCGTGTATCCGCTCCATCCCCTCGCGGCGAGATCGATGTCGCCGTCCGCTCCTTCGGGAACGAGCGCCTGACCGAGATAGAATCCGCCGCCGCCCGCTATCAGAAGGACGGGCGTCTTTTCCCTGACGAGCAATGTAAAGAGCCTCGCGTCGTCGGCCGGGAGCATGTCCTCCCTGCAGCTGACGCTGCCCCGGATCCACCCGGAACGGCCGGCATCGAATTCGAATGTGTGCTGCTCTCCGCTTCCCGGCTCCAGCTCGATCTCTTTCTCCATGATCCGGCGACCGTCCAGTTCGACGCGCAGCGGGGATCCGGCAGGCCGGTCGGAAGATGTGTTGCGCACGAAGACCCTCATCGCCGCCGCCTCGCCCCTGTGCACGGCCGAACCGGGAAGAATCACCCTCTCCACGGCGATGTTCGGGCCGGAGGCGGGTATGACCGGCACGAGGAAGACCCTCGTTCCCTCGAACGCCGCGCTGTTGCCGGCGACGGCCAGGCCGGTCCTCTGAAAATCGGATATGATGAACATCTCCCTCGCCGTCCTCCTGCTCTTCTCGAGAAGGGCCGATCCGTGCCCGGCTGCTGCCCTCAGGTCCGTTCCCTTCAGTGACGGCCCCACTCCGGCGAGTGCGCCTGCCGCGGCAGCGCGTCCCGGCCTTTCGGCGGTGAATATCTCCTCCGCTCCTTCATCGAAGAGTACCAGCGTCAGCTCGTCATTCTCGTCCAGTCCGCCTGCGATGTCCAGCGCGGCTGCCGCCGCCGCATCAAAGGCTGTCCCTTCATTGCCCCGGACTCCCATGCTGTAGCTGCGGTCTATCATCACGACGACCGATTTCGGCTCCTTACCCGGGAAGAGAGAGGCTGTTCTGCCGGTGATGACGGGCCTGGCGAAGGCGAGCGCGATCAAAGCGATCGCGGCGGTCCGGAGCGCGAGAAGGATGAGCCTTCGCAGGTTGATCCGCCTCATGCTCTTTCTGTCAGATCTCTCGAGAAAACGCAGGGAACTGAACGGGACCTCCCGCGCGCGCCTGCGGCTGAGCAGGTGTATCAGGAGCGGGACCGCGGAAGCGGTCAGTGCGAACAGGAATGCGGGGTTGATAAAGTTCATGCCGGTCAGCCCATCCTGCCTCTCTTGCCGAGATAACTCACCAGGGCCTGGTCGAACGGCGTCGAGGTCGTCACAAGATTGTAGTCGATCGCGTTCTCGACACACCGCCTCTTGAGGTACGAGGTCCAGTCGCTGACGCTGCGGCGATATTCCTTCCGGACAAACCAGGGCTGAGCGCGCAGCTTCTCCCCCGTCTCCCTGTCGACGAAGGTTACCTCGCCCCCGTAGTCGAGCGAAAGCTCGATCGGGTCGAGCAGGTGGAAGACGACGAGCTCGTGGCCCCGGTGCCTGAAATGCTTCAGCCCGCTGATCACTTCCTCCGGCTCGTCGATCAGGTCACTGACCAGCACTACCAGGCCTCGCCTGTGAATACGCTCCGCCATGTCATGGAGCGCGCGGCTGATCCCCGTCATGCCTCCCGGCGTGACGTTCTCGAGCACCTGGAGAAGGCGGAAGAGGTGCCTCCTGGCCGACCTGTGCGGAACGATCTCCCCGAGGCGGTCATCAAAAACGGCCAGCCCGGCAGCGTCCCGCTGTTTGATCATCAGGTATGACAGCGCGGCGCAGAGCATGGCGCCGTAACGGAGCTTCGTCACTCCTTTGCCGGAAGGATCCCCGCAGAAATCCATGGAGGCGCTCCGGTCCAGGAGCAGCGTTCCCCTGAGATTCGTCTCATCCTCGAATATCTTGAGATAGTAACGGTCCGTTTTGGCGTAGATCTTCCAGTCGATATTCTTAGCCGACTCTCCCGCGTTGTACTGCCTGTACTCGGCGAACTCGACTGAGAATCCGTGATAAGGCGACCTGTGCAGACCCGCTATGAATCCCTCGACGATCAGTCTCGCCCGAAGTTCCATATTCGCAAGAAGGCTCACTGTCTCGGGGCGCAGGAACTCCCCCGCGTTGTTTTTTTCCGGGGACATAATTGATGTCTTTCCCCGCGCCGGGTCACGGCGCGACAGTATCGAGCAGTCTCCTCACCAGTTCGTCAGTGGTGACTCCGTCCGCCTCGGCATGGAAATTCGTTACGAGCCTGTGCCTGAGAACGGGATAGGCGACAGCCCGCACATCCTCGATGTCGGGCGTCGTCCTGCCGTGCATCACCGCTCTCGCCTTGGCGCCGAGGACGAGGTACTGACCCGCCCTGGGACCGGCGCCCCACGACAGGTACTCGCCGACTCCCTCGAATTCTCTGTCGCGGCTCGCCCTCGCCAGCCGTACCGCGTACGCGAGGACATTCTCCGAGACGGGGACCTTTCTGACAAGTCCCTGTATCTCCACGATCTCCTCTCCCGACAGGACCTTCTCGACAGAGGGGCTCTCCACCGACGTAGTAGTATCGACGATCTTCAGCTCCTCGCTCTCATCGGGATAATCGACCAGGATGTTGAACATGAATCTGTCGAGCTGCGCTTCGGGAAGGGGATACGTTCCCTCGAGCTCGATCGGGTTCTGTGTCGCCAGCACGAAGAAAGGGGCTTCGAGCGGATGGGTCTCTCCGCCGACGGTGACGTTCTTCTCCTGCATTGCCTGAAGCAGGGCCGCCTGCGTCTTCGGCGGTGTCCTGTTGATCTCGTCTGCCAGGACCACATTGGCGAATACGGGTCCCT
>DAOVNN010000203.1 GCA_030630165.1 Candidatus Krumholzibacteriota bacterium | reverse complement strand
TCTCCCAAACTGCTCCCCGCCAGGGTACCCGTTGACAAATCGAATGTTCGATGCGAATAAGTAGCCGACCGCCGATTACATTAACTGCTGACCAGTCTTTTTTCAACTCTTTTTATGTCCTCCGGCCTATCAACGCCGAAAGACCGCGTCCTGCAAGGCATAACGCGTATTCTGAACCCGTTTTCCAGAGCCCTGAGCTGCTCCAGACCCTCTGCTTTTTCGAAGGGTCCTTTCGGCATTTCGTCGTATCCGAGGAGGAATCTCCGCTTGAAGGCATAGATGCCGATATGGTGGAGGAACTTGTCGGTGCCGTTCGGGATCGGTGAACGCGAGAAATACATCGCGTACCCTTCCCTGTCGACAGCGACCTTGACGACATCAGGCCTCTTCATCTCGGCCATTCCGCTTCCCGTAGTGGCGAGCGTCGCCATCAGAAGTTTATGATCCGCGCGCATTATCGACACGAGCCTCTCGACCGCGGCAGACGGCAGCAGCGGCTCGTCGCCCTGGACGTTCACGACGATGCTGCAGCTGTTGCGGGCAGCTACCTCGGCGACCCGGGCTGAGCCGGTCCGGTGACGCTTCGACGTCATCTCGGCCAGGTGCCCGTCGGCCGTGACGACATCCAAGATGCGCTCGTCGTCGGTCGCGACGATCACCTTCTCGATGCCCTTTATACCCGAGACACGCCGCGCGACGTGCAGGATCATCGGCAGTCCGGCGATCTTCGCCAGCGGCTTGCCCGGAAAGCGCGTCGACCCGTAACGGGCCGGTATCACCGCAAGTACCTTCGTTGCCAGGACTCTCTCCCTCTGTTACTTCGCGTACTTCTTCTGGCCTTCCTCATAGACGTTGCCGCCGGTGCAGTCCTGGGCGACTATTACAGGGAATCCCTCGACGGTCAGCTTCCTGATCGCCTCAGCGCCGAGATCCTCGTAAGCAACTATCTCAGCAGAGGTTATGCTGCGCGATATTAGCGCCGCCGCGCCGCCTGTCGCGGCGAAATAGACGGCCGTGTTCCTCTTCATCGCGTCGACTACGGCGTCGTTTCGGGCTCCCTTGCCGATCATCCCTTTGAGCCCCTGGTCCAGAAGCGCGGGAGCGTAGGGATCCATGCGGTAGCTCGTCGTCGGGCCGGCCGATCCGATCGGCTTGCCCGGCGGTGTCGGCGACGGGCCGACATAGTAGATGATCTCCCCCTCGAGGGGGATGGGAAGCTCCTTGCCTTCATCGAGAAGGTCGACAAGCCTCGCATGAGCGGCATCGCGGGCCGTGTAGATCGTCCCGGTGAGCTTCACCGTATCTCCCGCCTTCAGCTTCTTGACGTCGTCGTCACTGAGCGGCGTGGTAAGTGAATAATCTGCCATTTCCGGATCGCTCCTTTTCTCTAGAGCTCTATATATTTATGCCTCGCGGCGTGACAGTTGAGGTTCATCGAGACGGGGAACGAGGCGATATGCCTCGGGGCCACCTCGATGTGAACGGCGAGAGCCGTCGTCCGGCCGCCGAAGCCCATCGGGCCTACGCCGAGATCGTTTACCTTCTCTAGCAGTTCCTTCTCGAGGGAAGCATAGAGCTCGTCTGGATGCGTGCTGCCGATCTCGCGAAGCAGCGCTTTCTTGGCCAGCAGAGCGCACCTCTCGAAGGTACCCCCGATGCCGATTCCGACGATGATCGGAGGGCAGGGGTTACCCGAGGCAGCCTTGACATTCTCCAACACAAACTTCTTTATACCCTCGATGCCGTCTGCCGGCTTCATCATGGCGATGCGGCTCATGTTCTCGCTGCCGCCGCCCTTCGGGACGACCCAGAGTTTCAGGGCCTCGCCCGGCACGATCGTCGTGTGGATGATCGCCGGGGTGTTATCCCCCGTATTGCCTCCCTTGACCGGATCGGCGAGGACTGACTTGCGAAGATAGCCATCGGTATAGCCTTTCCTGACGCCCTCGTTGATCGCGTCTTCGAAACCACCCCCTGCGATATGGACGTCCTGTCCTACCTCGGCGAAGATGACTGCCAGTCCGGTGTCCTGGCACATCGGTATTTTTCCGCCCCTGGCGATGCCGGAATTCTCGATGATCTGCCTGAGGACCTCCTTGCCCGCGGGCGATTCTTCCGCCTCGTGAGCCTTTTCGAGGGCCCTCTGCACGTCATCCTCGAGCTCGAAGTTCGCCTCCATGCACAGGCGCGCTACTTCTTCAGTTATCCTCGAGGCCTCGATCTCCCTCATCTGCGCTTACCTTCTTTCTTCCGGCTACAGAGCCGGATCAAGAACAACAACCTTCAGTTCGGTGGGCAGTGAACCGGCCGCAAGGTCGAGCTCGCTGCCTCCCGCCTCATCGAATTCTCCCATTAACATAGTAAAATCATCGACGGGCGCTATCGGAAAACCGCATTTACCCGTCTTATAGTGCATCGGAACGACGATTTTCGGCAAGAATTCCTCGACGATCGCCTTCGCCGCGGCCGCGTCGATGGTAAAATATCCGCCGACCGGTATGATCATCACGTCGACGCCTTCGAGCGCCGGAACCTCTGCCTTCGTGATCGCGTGCCCCAGATCGCCCAGATGGGCGACACGAACACCGTCCGCCTCTACGATCGAGATAAGATTCGTTCCCCGTTCGCTTCCTCTGGTCTCATCGTGAAATGTAGGGATGGAAGTTATCCTGACGCCGTCGATCTCGGTCTCGCCTGCCCCGTCCCATACCGCTGCGGCCTGTGAGACGACACCTTCGAACCTGTGATCGGGATGATCGTGGCTGACGACCGCGATATCGTAAGAGCCCGCAATGGGACCGTATGCGAGAGCGCCGTCGTACGACCCTGATTCGTAAGGATCGAAAACGATCCTGCGACCGTCTGTGAGCTCGAGCTCGAAGGCGGCATGCCCGAGGTACCTGAGTTTCATTGCTCATACCCCCTGTTTCGGACAAAAAAAATGGAGAATCCGGCAGTCTTACCTGTCCGGACTCTCCAGAACTTACACGATAGCCGCGGGGCTGTCAATCAAGCCTGTCGGGTTTTAGTTCTGCGCGTAGACGCTGACTTTCTTCTTCGACTTTCCAAGGCGCTCGAACTGCACCTTGCCATCGATCAGCGCATACAGCGAATCGTCTCCACCCTTGGCCACGTTAAGGCCGGGATGGATCTTTGTGCCCCTCTGGCGAATTATGATAGTTCCCGCCGTGACTGTGCGGCCCGAGGGCGCCTTAACGCCGAGTCGGTTGGAATTGCTGTCACGACCGTTCCTGGAACTTCCTACGCCTTTTTTGTGAGCCATTACGCTACTCCCGTTATACCTTGATATCTTTTATCTTGATCAGGGTAAAACCCTGGCGATGACCGTTCTTGCGACGGTAACCTTTCCTGCGCTTCATCTTGAAGACGATGATCTTCTTTTCCCTGCCGTGCTCGACCACCTCAGCGGTCACCTTGACGCCGTCTACTTTCGGCTGTCCGACACGGACATCATCGCCGTCCGAATAGAGAAGCACATCGTCGCACTGGATCACGCTTCCGACCTCGACGTCGAGGAGCGGAACCCTAATTTTCTCGTCAGGCCTTACAGTAAACTGTTTTCCGGCCAGATTTACGACCGCGTACACTTCTCCGAACCTCCTGAAAATGCCAAAGAGATATAGATATAACGTACTAACGCGTTCAAGTCAAGGGGAAATGCGCGGGGGCTGCCCTGTAAAACCCCGGAGGCACCGAGGGTTTTCACGGGCAGCCCCCGCGCGAACATAATCCCAATAAACACAACACCTAACGGCTTATTACTCCCTTACGGGGCGTTTCAGCTCGTCCTGGTTCAGGATCTTGAATTCTACCCGACGGTTCTCCTTCTTGCCCTCCTCGGTGTCATTCGAGGCTATGGGCTGACTCTCGCCGTACCCGGCCGACTTGAGAAACTCGGGGTCCAGCTTGGGGAAATTCTTCAGGAGATATGCCCTTACCGATTTCGCGCGGTCCTCGGAGAGTTTCTGATTGAAGCTCTCGGAACCGGACGAATCGGTATGCCCGCCGATCTCGACCTCCGCTTCTGGCCACTCGGAGAGGACCTCGCCGATCTTGTCGAGAATTTCCTTCGATTCCGGCTTCAGGTCGTCCTTGCCCACGTCAAACACGATATCGGTCGTCGAAAAGAGCCCGGTGTTGATGAATTTGTAGACCGCATCGCTGACCTTGACGGGACATCCCGTTTCATCGACCTTCGTGCGGGCGTTTGTATCCGGACACTTGTCGAGCCCGTCGTAGACTCCGTCGTCGTCACTGTCGAGAGGGCAGCCTTCCTTGTCGACTTTCGCGCCTTTCGGGGTCTTGCGACACTGGTCTATCCCGTCGTAGACGCCGTCTCCGTCCGAGTCGGACGGACAGCCTTTCTCGTCCACCTTTGCGCCCTTCGGAGTGTCTGGACACTTGTCGTCATGGTCCGCTACGCCGTCTGCGTCGCTGTCGATCGAGCAGCCGTTTTCATCGACCTTCGCGCCCTCCGGCGTATCGGGGCACTTGTCCATCTTGTCGGGCACCCCGTCGCCGTCAGCATCCTTACAGGCGCATGCCTTCATAAAGGGCCATGGCCGGCCGATGTAGCAGAGAGCCCTGCTGTCAGGCTTTTTCTCCTTATTTCCCGCGAATGCCCCCGATCCTGTTATCGAAACGAACAGTAATGCCACCAGCAGCAATGTGCAGAGATATCTCATACCAATCCAATCCTTCCTTACCTTATCTTCCGGTCCGGACGATCTATTTCTTTTTGATCATCCCGACGATCCAGAGCAGAATGACCGCTCCGACCACCGCAGTGAACAGGGATCCGAGGATCCCTCCGGCCGTTATCCCGAAGAGCCCGAAGACCCAGCCTCCGAGGATTCCTCCGATGATACCGACGATGATGTTGCCCAGGAGCCCGAAACCGCGGCCTTTCATGATCTGTCCGGCTATCCAGCCGGCAACACCGCCGATGATTATGAACCACAGGAAATGCATCATCTGACTCCTCTACTGAGTTTCCGCTTTCTTTTCACCCGTTACGAGTGGATAGACAAACCCTGCCAGGATACCTCCGACGATCGGCGCTACCCAGAAGAGCCAGAGCTGCGACAGCGCCCAGCCGCCGGCGAAGAGCGCCGGACCGGTGCTCCGTGCGGGATTGACCGAGGTGTTCGTTATGGGAATGCTGATCAGGTGAATCAGGGTCAGCGCGAGGCCGATCGCTATCGGCGCGAATCCGGCAGGAGCCCTCTTATCGGTCGCTCCGAGGATTATGAACAGGAACATGAATGTCAGCACGACCTCGGCGACCAGTGCCGCGAGCATCGAATATCCGCCGGGCGAGTGTTCCGCATAGCCGTTTGACGCGAATCCGCCGATCTCGAATCCCGCTTTGCCCGTCGCGATCACGTACAGCACAGCCGCTGCCGCTATCGCGCCGAGTACCTGGGCGATGATGTAGGGAAGCAGGTCCTTCCCCG
>DAOVNN010000329.1 GCA_030630165.1 Candidatus Krumholzibacteriota bacterium | reverse complement strand
GGTCGAAAGGATCTCATTTCGGGGCAGGATATGCCGGAAGTCCTTGTAAACAGGTAGATATTGACTTCCGGTATCATTTTGACTACGGTAGGGCGCATGGAAGATCTCTGCAGCAGATTGAACGACTCCGGCATCAGGTATATCGCCGTTGAGGGGAACATCGGCGCGGGTAAGACGACCGTAGCGAGGCTCCTCGCCGAGGAGACCGGATCGCGGCTCTTTCTCGAGGAAGTCGACGACAATCCCTTCATCGAGAAATTCTACGGCGATATGGGCGGTTATGCGTTCCAGGCACAGATCTTCTTTCTCCTCAACAGGTACCGGCAGCAGACCGAGATCGCCCAGCAGGATCTCTTTACCGACCTCATGGTCGCCGACTATCTCTTCGCCAAGGACAGGATTTACGCCCACGCAGTGCTGGGAGACGATGAGCTGGTCCTCTACAACAGGATGCACTCGCTCCTCGAGGGCAGGATAGTCAAACCCGACCTGGTAGTCTATCTCCAGGCCGACACGGAGGTCCTCCTGCAGAGGATCCTGAAGAGGGGCAGGTCGTACGAAAAGAATATAAGCGACGAATATATCAGCGGGCTCAACGAAGCGTTCAACCATTTTTTCTTCCACTACGATGAATCGCCCCTTCTGATAGTAAATACTGACAGGCTCGATTTCACCGCCAACCGGGACCATCTCGACGATTTCTTCTCGAGGATCTCGGAGAAGTTCGAGGGCACACAGTACTACGTGCCTTCCTGGGAGAGCGATCTGTAATGAAGAACAAGGTCACCAAGATGACCATTCTGAAGATGAAGAAGAAGGGCGAAAAGATAGCGGCGATCACCTCGTACGACTATCTCTCGACGAAACTGATCGACGACACGGGTATCGATTGCATACTCGTAGGCGATTCTCTCGGCATGGTCATCATGGGGTACGAGAACACCCTCCCCGTGACGATGGAGGAGATAATCCATCATCTCAAGGCCGTCACGAGGGCGAGGCCGAGGGCGATCGTGGTCGGGGACATGCCCTTCATGTCGTACCAGGCGAGTGTCGAGGATGCCGTGCGAAACGCCGGCCGGCTCGTCAAGGAGGGGGGCGCCCAGTCTGTCAAGCTCGAGGGCGGCGAGCGGTACGTGCCTGTCATAGAGGCGATCGTCCAGGCGTCGATCCCGGTGGTCGGCCATCTCGGACTGACTCCCCAGTCCCTCCATGAGTTCGGCGGATACCGGGTCCAGGGCAAGGACGCCGAGTCTGCGGAAAGGCTGATTAGCGACGCAAAGGCCCTCGAAAAGGCGGGATGTTTCGCCATAGTCCTCGAGGGGATCCCCTGGCAGCTCGCGCAGAAGATCACCGGATCGATCGAGATAGCGACGATAGGAATAGGCGCCGGCCCGCACTGCGACGGCCAGGTGCTCGTGATACAGGATATGCTCGGCATATACGACGAACCGCTCCCGAAGTTCGTCAAGATGTACGAGGAGCTCGGCGAGAGAATACGGGGCGCCGTCTCCGCGTATGTAAAGGACGTCAAGGACGGATCGTTCCCCGGCATGGAGCACAGCTACTCCGCCGACAAGAAGAAGGGCCCGTCCGATGACCCTGAAGATGAAAAAGGCAACATCGCCCGCTGAGACCGCCAGGATCCTTGCCGAAGTCAGGCGCGAAGGACTCAGCATCGGCCTCGTCCCCACGATGGGCGCCCTCCACGAGGGACACATAAGCCTCGTGAAGATGTCGCTCGAACGATCCGACTACACAGTGGTCTCCCTCTTCGTCAACCCGAAGCAGTTCGGCGAGGGCGAGGATCTCGATAAGTATCCAAGGACAGAGGACAGGGACGTTGCCACCCTGGAAGAACTCGGCTGCGACCTGCTCTTCATGCCGGACAGGGACTCGATCTACACAGATACAGACAGAACAAAGGTGAGCATCTCCAGCCTCGGTGACCATCTCTGCGGCGCCTCAAGGCCTGGCCACTTCGACGGGGTGCTGCTCGTAGTCGCGAAGCTTTTTAACATGGTAAATCCCGATCACGCCTTCTTCGGGCAGAAGGACGCCCAGCAGGCCGTGATCATCCAGAGGATGGCGGCCGATCTCGACTTCCCCGTGCGGATCTTCCTCGGTCCGACAGTGAGGGAGGCTGACGGCCTCGCGATGAGTTCGCGAAACAGGTACCTGACCGATGATGAGAGAAACAGAGCACCCCGGATGCGCGCAGGACTGGTCGCTGCGGCGGAAGCGATCACAAATGGTGAGCGGGACGCATCGATGCTGAAAAAACTGGTGACCGCCTCGATGACTGAAGGTGGATTCGAGATAGATTATGTCGAATGCGTAGACGGCGGGACCCTGCAGCCTGTAACCTCGGCCAATGGGACCATCCTTCTGGCAGCAGCGGGGAAGCTGGGCAGAACGAGACTGATAGACAACATAGCGATGAAAGTCGGGCCCGAAGGCGCGGCCGAGACGCTTCTGGAATTTCCCGAATGGAGCAGATATGAATAGTGACGGAGCGGTCGCCGCGGTAATACTCGCCGCGGGCGAAGGGACAAGGATGAAATCGGACCTGGCCAAGGT
Source organism: Candidatus Krumholzibacteriota bacterium (assembly GCA_030630165.1). GTDB lineage: Bacteria > Krumholzibacteriota > Krumholzibacteriia > Krumholzibacteriales > Krumholzibacteriaceae > JAUWCL01. Next base: position 711 of record DAOVNN010000329.1, on the reverse strand, counting down.
CCTCCACGAGATAAACGGTTTTCCGATGATAGTGCACGTACTCAACGCGCTCGTCGAAGTAGCGCCTTCCCGGATCGTAGTAGTCGTCGGACATCAGGCTGAGGCGGTCAAAAACAGGCTCTCAGGCGAAGATATCAGCTACGAAGGCCTGACCCTCGCCCTGCAGAGCGAACGCCTCGGTACGGGGCATGCCGTGATGCAGGCGAAACCGGCACTTGAAGGCTTTGAAGGGACGATCATGGTCCTCACCGGCGACACGCCCCTGCTCGAGAAAAGCACGCTCGCCGGCTTCCTCCGCTTCCACCGGGGATCGGGCGCCGCAGCCACGGTCATGTCGGCTGAGGTAGAGGACGCTTCAGGGTACGGCAGGATCCTCCGGGACGACAAAGGCGACCTTCTCGGAATCGTCGAGCACAAGGACGCGACTGAAGAGCAGCGCAAGATCGGCGAGTACAACAGTGGTATGTTTTGCTTCGAGAGCGATATCCTCTTTTCCGCCCTGGAAAAGGTCGATACGACGAACGTACAGGGCGAGTACTATCTCACCGACGTCATGGGAATACTGCGCAGCGACGGACGCCGCGTCGCCGTTTTTAAAATAGACAACGCCGACGAGGTCATGGGAATAAACGACCGCGACCAGCTTGCGATGGCCGAAAGGATGATGAAGGGTGATCGATAGAGTATACGCTCCCTGGAGGAGCAGGTATT
>DAOVNN010000344.1 GCA_030630165.1 Candidatus Krumholzibacteriota bacterium | reverse complement strand
CCTCACCGGCTCGATAGTTGCCACCGGGGCGGCAGTCGCCGAGGAGAGGATCATCATCGACGGTTCGACGACCGTAGGTCCTATCGCCAAGGCCTTCGCAGAGTACTACATGTCGAAGAACAAGGACGTCAACATCACCGTCAGCGAATCGGGCAGCGGCAACGGCGCCAAGAGCCTTATCAACGGCATGTGCGACATAGCCGACATGTCCCGCTTCATGAAGGATAAGGAATATGCCGCGGCCATCGACAAGGGCCGCACGCCGGTAGCGCATGTAATCGCCATCGACGGTATCGTCATGATCGTCCACCCGAGCAACCCGGTTGCGGGTCTCACTGTAGTGCAGGTCCGTGACATCTACATGGGAAAGATCACGAACTGGAAGGATATCGGCGGTCCGAACGTCGGGATCGTCATGATCAGCCGCGACACGAACAGCGGTACCTACGAGACATTCGAGAAGCTCGTTATGAATAAGGAAAAGATCTTCGAGAAGGCCGAGTATGTCGGCAGCAACGGCGCCATCCGCCAGCGCGTGCAGAGCACGCCCGCCGCGATCGGCTACGTAGGCCTCGGCTTTGTCGACCGCAGCGTCAAGCCGCTCGAGATCGACAGCATAGTACCCGATATGAACACGATCTCCTCGGGCATCTACCCGATCGCGAGGCCGCTGTTCATGTTTACCGACGGATATCCGAAGCTCGGGACCCATCTCCATCGTTTCATCACGCTCTACCTTTCCCCCAGGGGACAGGAGATCATCGAGGAGATAGGGTTTATCCCGGTAACAAAGTATTAACCTGAAGGACGACAGATCCATGCAGGGAACCGGCTGTAATGAATGACAGGATCCTCGAACACACCGAATCTGATATTAGCAGTCGGCTCCTTATGAGCAGGGGTGCCCAGCGACACAGGCGTATGGGCGCCCTTGCCGGCAATTCGATTCTCATCACGATCGCATCGAGCTCACTGATCGCGCTTCTCTTTATCTTCTATTTCATAGTCAAGGATGCCATCCCCTTCTTCCAGATAGAAGGAGTCAAAGAGTTCTTCACAAGCTCCCGCTGGTATCCCTCGAGGGAAGATGCGGAGTTCGGCGCGCTGGCGATATTCGTCGGAAGCGCGCTCGTGACTCTCGGGGCGGTCGTCGTTGCGGTGCCGATGGGCGTGCTCGCGGCGCTCTGCCTCAGCGACATCCTTCCGTTCTCGGTGCGCCAGGTAGTCAAGCCGGTGATAGAGATGCTCGCGGCGATCCCCTCAGTCGTCTACGGTTTCTTCGCGCTGGTGGTCTTTGCCCCTCTCCTCCAGGAGAAGGGTGGAGGGATGCTCTCGGTCGGGGCGATGATCGTGCTTGTCCCGGTATCTATCATAGGGATTGGCGTGGCGAGCGATCTCATCGCAGCGAGATTTAAAGAGAATACGCGCGAAGTCGCAAAGATTGTGACCGCAGTCGTCATAGCGGTCGTCGTTACGCTGGGGCTGCTGCAGATCCACAGGTTCCTCGGCGGCCTGCAGATCGGCAGCGGCACGAATGCGCTCAATACTTCGATAATCCTCGGCATAATGGCGCTGCCGACGGTGGTAAGTGTGTCGGAGGACGCACTCAACGCGGTTGGAAGGGAACTCCGCGAGGGAAGCTACGCCCTCGGAGCCACGCGGGCGGAGACCCTTTTGCGCGTTGTACTTCCGGCGGCAAAGAGCGGGATACTTGCCGCCGTCATCCTGGGCGTCATGCGGGCCGTCGGAGAAACGATGGTCGTCTGGATGGCCTCGGGCAACGCCGCCAGGATTCCTCAGCCGATATTCAACTACCTTGAGCCGATAAGGACCCTCACGGCGACGATCGCCGGCGACATGGGCGAAGCCGATCACGTGACCGGTTCGGCGCGGTATCACGTGCTCTTCGCGATGGCGTTCTGTCTTCTCGTCTTCGCGTTCATATCGAACTTTGTCAGCGAGATGATCCTGAGAAGATCGAGAAAGAAGCTGGGTTGAGATGGAACTCAGGACACGTAGAATGCTGGACAGGTCATTCACCGCGATAGGCATACTCGCCATCGTGCTGATGGCCGTCTCTCTTTTTATTCTGCTACAGCCGATCGTCTGGCGGGGAGCGGGTGCCTTCATCTTCAGAGAGACAGTGGAGAACAGAAAGCTGAACATCGAGCATTTCGGCCGCGGGAGCCGGGCCGAGCTCGCGGTCGACGTTACAGAGACCGAGGCCGCCAGGAAACCTGTCTACGATATGCTTGCGGCGTTCGATGAAGAGATGGAAGAAGGCGATTCCTCCTTCAGGAGGCAGTACAGGAGTGAATACTCCGAACTCCGCGACATGCTGGCCGATCTGCTGGGCCCCTTTCCCGGAGAGAGGAAGCCGGTCCTTATCCGCGACCAGTACGGTCAGGCCAGATGGGACAGGATGGAAGTAAAACTCCACCAGATATTGTTTATCGAGGAATACGACTACTCCGATCCGGACCGTATGGGAGTGAAGATCGAGAAGCCCAGGTCCGCTCTTTTCGAATCGACATCACTTGCGCCGCTCTTCGGATATCTCGAAGGGAACATCGAACAGATGATGCGCCCGAAGATGACTTTCTACTGGCGCTTTCTCTTCGACGAATCGAAGGACGCGCATTTCTTCGGCGGGATCTGGCCCGAGATGCTGGGGACGTTCTACCTTGCTCTCGGCGCGATGCTGTTTGCCGTACCATTGGGGATAATAACTGCCATCTATCTTGCCGAGTACGCCGGCGTGGGCAGGTTCGTAAGTCTGCTGCGCACATGCATCAGCTCTCTTGCCGGAGTGCCGAGTATCGTGTTCGGTCTTTTCGGCCTCGCCTTCTTCATCAATACGATAGGACTGGGAAATGGAAAGAGTGTGCTCGCCGGATCATTGACACTCGCCTTACTTGTGCTTCCTACAGTGATCCGCGCGTCCGAGGAAGCGATCCTTGCCGTTCCCCGGACATACAGGGAAGCCGCGATGAGCCTTGGAGCGGGGAAATGGCATACGAT
>DAOVNN010000107.1 GCA_030630165.1 Candidatus Krumholzibacteriota bacterium | reverse complement strand
TCACGTGTATCGTGACGATATCCATCAGCTTTTCTATCTCGTCCGGGTCGACTGTCAGGCGGCCGATGTACTCCTCCATACTCTTGCTGCCCGTCATCGCCATCCTGTGCAGCACTCTTCTGTTCAGGGTTGTCGACCTGTAACGGGACAGATCGATCCCGCACTTGCTCTTGACGAGCCAGGAGAGTTCGCTCAGTTCGAGCACATCAGTCTGGTGGGCCATCTGACTCCAAAAAATGAAAATCATCGGGCGGCTCTCGCTCCCGGGATATGAAGTCCCTGAAACAAGTGTCGCCCTGTTGTTTTTACTCTTATGCGTTGTTCCGCCCCGAAAAATCGGGGACTGCTGCCGGGAACCGGAACTGCAATTGCCATACCATAAGAAGGTGAATAGAGCACTACGAAGCGTTATGAACGCCTCGCATGCTCCATCTGCGCAAAGAACAGCGTAATGTGCCTGTTTTTATAGGGTTATGCCGTTTCAACGACGACAGGGACCTACCGGGAGCAAGGATGGAGGATGGGAAACGACGCAGGAAACTGCACCTTTTTATTGCTTTTTGCAACTGGAGCGTCAAAGGAGAATGACAATGAGGGACCTGGTAGTCAAGCAGGTGGATGCTTTTACAACACATCCCTTCGGTGGAAATCCAGCCGGTATCATCACTAACGGTGACGGATTACGCCCCGAGGAGATGATGAATATCGCCTCCGAGATGAATCTCTCAGAAACGGCGATCATCACCCTTCCCGAATCTCTCGACACCGATTTCAGGGTCAGGTTCTTCACTCCGAGCGAAGAGGTGGACCTCAGCGGTCATGTAGTGATCGCAGCTACCTGGGCACTCCTCGAGGAAGGCCGGATACAGGTCAGCAACGGTGTGACCACGATCACCCTGGGCACCAATGTCGGCCCGATAACCGTCGACCTCACCTTCTACAGCACAGACTCCCCCGAAACAGGGAGCGACCGGGTGGCCTTGAAAAACGGGCTTGTCTGTGGTGAACTGCACAGGATAATGATGCACCAGTCGATCAGGGATCATTCACCTGCCAGCATCCCCGTCGCTGAGATAGCCGGTATGCTCGGCATCGACGCTTCGGAGATCAACGGTACTGGACTGCCGATGGAGATAGTATCGGCCGGCCTCGACCAGCTGATGATCCCGGTAAAGAGCAAGGAGACTATCCTCGAGCTCAATCCCGATCTGATCAAACTCGGCCTTTCAAATAAGAAGAACAACATTCAGACGAACCACATATTCTCCACCGATACGTTCAGCGAGGACTGCGTCTCCTATTCGAGGCACTTCGCCCCGGCCGTCGGGATGTGGGAGGATCCGGGAACCGGCACAGCGGCGGCAGGCCTGGGCAACTACCTCCTCCGGCATGGTATCGTCACTTCCGGAGAGATGATCATGGAACAGGGTAACAGCACCAGCAGCCTCGCACGCATCATTGTCGAGGTCGAGGAATCGACGCTCAATGAAGGTTCGGCTCGCATCGGCGGCCTTGCAACCACTTCGATCTCGAGGGAGATATCCCTGGAGAGCGGTAATGTGATCATCGTCTGAGTTTTACTGTGAGATCTTGATCTTGTCCGCCAGGCAATTCGACATCGGGAGAGCGAATCTGAAGACAGATCCCTCACCCTTCTCACTTTCCACCCATATCCTGCCCCTGTGCAGGGAGATATAGTGATTTACGAGGCGCAGGCCGATGCCGAGACCGTTCCTGCTTCTATCTGTCCCGCCATCGACCTGGGTGAAGTTCTCGAATATCACGCGCGTCTCACCGGGATCCATGCCGGGGCCTTCGTCTCTTACGGAAACAATGATCTCACCATCGCCGCGAGTCGAGGAAACGGTCACCTTTCCTCCTGAAGCGGAGAACTTGATGGCGTTGCCGATCAGATTGACGCAGACTTGTCTTATCCTCTGCGGGTCGAACATGGCGATCGGAAGCGATTCGTCGAGTTCGGTAACTATCGTTATGTCGTTCTTGTGTGCGGACGGCTCGGCCATCTTTACCGATAACCTTATCATCTCGTTCACGCTCGCCTCGGTGACGTTCAGCATAGTATCGGATACTTCGACCTTTGAGAGATCGAGCAGATCGTTGATCGCCGCGAGCAGTTTCTTCGACTGGGCATCGATTATCTCGAGGAATTCGCGTCTTGTACACTGTTCGATCTCGAATCCGGAATCCTCGATGAGCGTGTCGGAGTATGCCATGATTATCGCCAGAGGCGTCCTGAGCTCGTGACTTATGCGGCCCAGAAATTCGCTCTTGAGCTGATCGAGCTGCATAAGCTTCCTGTTGACCTCTGTCAGTTCCCTGTTCTGGATGGTGATCCGTTCCTCAAGCATTTTCCTCTCTGTCACGTCGTGCCCGACGCCGAGAACATACGGATGTCCCTTGATCTTGACGAGTGTCGCGGTGACGTCCATGTAGACGATCTCGCCGTTCTTCTTGAGATAGGGAACCTCAGTAAGAGTGGTAGTTTCTCCCTTCAGGACCCTGGCAAGATTGGTCCGGGAGAAATCCCTTCTGTCGGGAGTCGTGAAGAGCCAGTAGCTCTTGCCCAGAACCTCTTCGGGAGTATATCCAAAGTATCTGTATACGACATCGTTGCACTCGACGACTTCACCAGAATAGTTGATCAGCGCGATAACATCGCTGGCGTGGCTCATCAGGGTCCTGTACTTTTCTCCCAGTGCCCTGTGACTCTCTATCAGCTGCGAGTTCTCGATGGCTATCGATGTAAGCTGGCTGAACCTGGTGACGAGCTCGAGATCGAAATCGCTGAAGCGATTCTTTTTGTAGCTTCCGAGATTCAGCGTACCGATCAATGAGTCCTTGGCGATCAGCGGCACGACTATATCCGAATAGAGATTGTCCTCCTTCATGATCTCGGAGAACCTGTTGTCGGCGGATATATCACGCCTGAGGACCGGCTTCCTGTGGATAGCCACCCATCCGACGACATTCGATTCCTCAAGGGGGACGAACCGTCCCTCGTACGAGGTATCTCCATTACGCCGGTAGATGTGTCTGATGTAGAGACAGTTGTCGTCCTTCTCGTAGATGGCGAGGCAGCCCATATCGTAGTCGATTATACGAGCGAGCTCACTCGACATCTTAGAGAGGATGTGGTCGAGATCGAGCCGTGAGTTGAGAGCTTCCGCCATCTCCATGACCGCGGAAAGTTCCCTTATCAGCTCGTCCTTGTCCCTGGCAGGTGAGTAAACAGCGTCGTAAAAATGTTCGCGTTCCATCGATTATCCGCTCTACGAAATATCCCCGTTCAGACCCTGATCAGGTCATCACAAGCATGAAATATTCCATTTTATGGATAAACGACACAAAGTGGCGGATCCCGCCCTCTCAACCCCTGAAAGAGAAGCGGCTCTTGAAGTGCCTCAGGCTCAGATCCCTTCCGTACTCGACATTTACGGCAGGTATCCTGTCGCGGTTGTCGGCCAGGACCCTGAACGCCTCGACCACCGAGAAGAGATCCTGGTCCTCGTACGCCAGCCTCGGTACGGCTGCCCTGACATAGTTGACCCTCGGCTCGGGCGGAATCTCTTTTTCGCCGTCGTAACTGCCGAAAGCGTAGAGACCGAGCTCGCAGACGCGGTGGCCCGCGATCAGCATCAGCGCTGTCATGGAGATCCCCTTGAACTCGTCGTCGCCGGCGGTCCCGTCGAAGAACCTGTCGAGATCGATGTAGACGGCATGCCCCCCGATCGGCCTGATCACCGGTATCCCCGCCTCGAACAGATGACGGCCGAACCGCACGACCTGCCCTATCCTCGCGTCGAGATACTCGTCGCGAACGACTGTCCTCAGTCCCTCAGATATCGCCTTGAGGTCCCTGCCGGGGAGCCCACCATAGGTCGGATGACCCTCGGCCATGATCTGGTGGTCGGTGATCCCTTCCTTGAAATTGGGGAATTTCTTTGAGAAATCGCCATCTTTGCGTATTACGAGCGCGCCGCCCATATTGACGAGGCCGTCCTTCTTGAGGCTGATGTGGAACCCGTCGGCGTAGCGGAACATCTCGTGGACTATCTTCACGATCGAGCTGTCCCAGAACTCATCCTCGCGTTTTTTTACAAAATACGCGTTCTCGGCGAACCTGCAGGCGTCAAAGAAGAACGGAACGCCGTGCTTGCGCGTGATATTGCGGATCTTTCGGATATTGTCTATCGAAACGGGCTGCCCACCGCCTGTGTTGTTCGTGATCGTCAGGTAGACCAGCGGCACGCGGTCCTTCTCGTGCTCGAGCAGGTTGTCGAGCTCCTCGACGTCCATGTTGCCGCGGAAGGGGAATATCTCGTCTTTCTCGAGGTGTTCGCGGCAGGGCAGGTTGAGCGGGATCATACCCTTGTCCTCGATATTGCCCTGCGTAGTATCGAAATGCGAGTTGCTCGGGATTATCCAGAGGTCCTTGCCATGGCTGTTCGTGCCAAGTCTTGATTCTATACGGCTCTTCAGCTCGGGCATCAGTCCGTCCGATGGAGGAGCGCTGCTGCCCTTCCCCGCGGCGGCCAGCTGCCTGACCAGGATCGAAAAGAATGCGTTTTCGGCCGCCCTTCCCTGGTGAAACAAAAAGAGGCTCTCGGAAGAGCCCCCTGAAGAGTTATCCTTTTCGCACCAGCCCGCGCCGAATGTCTCGGCAAACTGCGCCCTGAGCTCGAAGTAACCTTCGTTCGAACCGTACGACTCATCGCCGAGCAGCATCGCGGCCCATTGATCCATCGTCATTGTCGTCGTTCCCGAATCGGAGAGAAGGTCGCATCCAGGGATCATGTCCGCTCTGAAGAGAAAAGCGTTGAGTCCAGCCTCGTTTATCAGGATGTCCCGTCTCTGTTCGAAATCATCGATCGAGCAGTCGCGGAACTTCACCACGGCGTTCCGGTACGGTCTCGGCCTGTACCACTGACCGGGCTCTTCCGGGGTATCGATGTTCTCCCTGAACTTCTTGATAAAGAAGGCTGTTGAATCTGACATCAGACGTTCTCCCTCGTCGGAATGTTCATCACTTCCCTGACTTCTCTCATCGTCTCTTTAGCAATGGCGGCGGCCTTGTCGGCGCCCGCACCGAGGATCTCCCTGACCAGGTTCGGATCGGCCTCGAGTCCGGCCCGCTTCTCGCGGATAGGCTCGAGGGCGGCGTTCATCTTCTCCGCCAGCTGCATCTTGCAGTCAACGCATCCCCGTGTGCCTTTTTCGCATTCGGAACGGATAGGCTCGAGTTCGGACTTATTATATATGCCGTGGAATGCGTAGACGACGCATCCGTCCGGATGGCCCGGATCGTCCTTTCGTATCTTTACCGGATCGGTGAACATCGTCCGGATCTTCTTGACGGTATCCTCCGCGCTGAGGTTTGTCGCGATATAGTTCCCCGAGCTCTTGCTCATCTTCTTGTCGACGCCGTCGAGGCCGGGCACCTTGGGAACCTCGGTCAGAAGCGCCTTCGTTATGGGAAAGACGTTCCTTCCGAAGAGTGAGTTGAACCTCTGCCCGAGGTCCCTCGTCATGTTGACGTGGGCCTCCTGGTCCTTGCCGACCGGAACGAAGTCGCCCTTGTATGCGAGGATGTCGGCCGCCTGAAGGGTCGGGTAGCCGAGAAGCCCGAGACTGGGGTTCTCGATCTTGTACCCCTGTACCATATCCTTGTATGTAGGATTTCGCTCGAGCCATCCGAGCGGCGTGATCATCGAGAAGATGAGGTGGAGCTCGGCCACCTCGGGGACGTGCGACTGCACGAATATAGAGCATTTCTCGGGGTCGAGCCCCGCGGAGAGCCAGTCGATGGCCATCTCGTGGACGTTGGCTGTAAGGTCGCCGACGTTCTCGTATCCGACGGCTCCGCCGCCGCCTGGAGTGGTAAGGGCGTGCCAGTCTACGATGAAGTAGAAACAGTCGTACTCTTCCTGAAGCCTGACCCAGTTATTGAGAGCCCCGAGCAGATTGCCCAGGTGGATGCTCCCCGTCGGCCTCATACCGCTGGTCACCCTTTTTCTTGCCATCGATGATCTCCTTCCGGCAAAGCGGTTTTGTATTATCGCAGTCTTTAGGGATGTTTGAAATAAAAAAAAGTAGGGGAGGCAGGACTCGAACCCGCAACCCCCGGTTTTGGAGACCGGTGCTCTAGCCAGTTGAGCTACACCCCTACAAGCGTCCTTTTGTAACCTCAGACGTAGGGGAAATAATATAGATTTTCGGCTGAAAGTCAAGTCGTTTGGGGCGGTTGCGGCCGGCGCCGGATATGAAAAGGGAGGGAGCCTGGCGGTTCCCTCCCTCTGTTCATCTATCCAGGCTGTCCTCAGCCGGCCAGCTTCGTCAGAAGGGCCGCGAGCAGGTCCCAGAACTTGGCGACGGTGGGTACGTTGACCCTCTCGTCGGGTGAATGGGGATGCTCGATGTCGGGACCGAACGAGATCATGTCCATCCCGGGGAACTTCTCGCCGATGATGCCGCACTCGAGGCCGGCATGGATGGCGATCGTCTTCGGCTCCTCGCCGAACACTTCCTTGTGAACGCCCTTGAAGACCTTCAGGAGGTCGGAATCGACGTTGGGCATCCATCCGGGGTACGGATCGTTCTCTACGATCGCGGCGCCGGCGAGTCTCGCGTCTGCCGAGATCCTGTCGCGAAGGGCCTGCAGCGCGGTCTTTATCGAGCTTCTCGTCGAGGTACCGATCTTCGCCTCACCGTCAGTCATTGCGATCGTGGCAAGGTTGTTCGAGGTCTCTACGAGACCCTCGATATCGTAATTCATCGCCTCGACGCCGTGAGGCAGTGCGATGAGCAGATTGAGAAGCGTTGCCTGACTCTTCTCGTCGAGGACTTTTCCGCCGCCGTTCTCCGACGGGGTGAGCGATCCAGCGAGGCCCTTTTCCTTGCCGCCGAGCTCGATCGCGATCTTCGCGATCCAGTCGGAGACGAGCTCCTCGACATCCTTTACCGCAGTCTCGAGGATCATCAGCTCTGCGAACGCCTCGCGGGGGATGGCGTTGCGCTTGTTGCCGCCCTTGATCTCGATCAGGTGAGCGGGCTGACTGGCCGTGATCGTAGCGATGATGCGGGTAATAATCTTGATCGCATTGCCGCGCTGCTCGTGAATATCTATGCCTGAGTGGCCGCCGCGAAGGCCGAATACCTTGAGGGTAAAGGGCTTGGTGCCGGCAGGTGCGTCGTTACGCGTCAGAGGCAGGGTGAGGTTCGAGTCGCCGCCGCCTGCGCAGCCGATCGTGACCTCTCCGAGCTCCTCGCTGTCGAGGTTCAGCATCATCTCACCCTTGAGAAAACCGGGCTGGATCTGGGCCGCACCTGTCAGGCCGACTTCCTCGTCGACGGTGGCGAGGATCTCGAGCGGCCCGTGGACGATGTCCCCGGCCTCTGCCGCCGCCATACCGGCCGCGAGGCCGATGCCGTTATCGGCGCCGAGGGTCGTGCCCTTCGCCGTGAGCCAGTCGCCGTCCATCTCGGTCTGGATAGCATCCTTCATGAAATCGAAATCGAGGTCGGAGTTCTTCTCACCGACCATGTCCATATGACCCTGGAGCACGACCACGGGGGCGTTCTCCTTGCCGGCCGTCGCGGGGACGCGGACTACGACGTTGCCCGCCTTGTCCTGCTCCGCCTCGAGCCCTTTCTCTGCGGCCCACGCCAGCACGTACTCGCCCATCCCGGCCTCATTGCCCGAGGTGTGCGGTATCGAAAGGAATTTCTCGAAATGCTTCCACAGGTTCTTCGGTTCCATGTCGCCTACTGCCATTTTTCTCGACCTCCTCTTTCCGTCCGTTCAGTTGATAGATACTGTTGATTTGTATATTTGAGTCCCGGCAGCCCGAGGGCGGGCCGGGCAATGGATTATAAGCAAGGCCGCGCAGGCGGTCAAGACTTCCATTGGACCCGGAGGTCGAGTATCATGTTCCCGGACATTATCATGGAGGCTGATTTGACAAGAGAAATACCTGTCAGAACGAAAAAGCGTAACGAACTGGTGGACATCACCGCTGCGATCCAGGAGCTGATAGACGAAAGCGGCGTCAGCGAGGGGATCTGCCATATCTTCGTCCCCCATACGACTGCGGCTGTGACGATCAATGAAAAGGCCGATCCGGCCGTCGCCACCGATATATCGAATACCCTGGAGAAAATAGTACCGGCCGGCTGGGAATACCGTCATGCCGAGGGTAACTCCGACTCGCACGTCAAATCGTCCCTCGTGGGGGCGAGCGAGTTCGTGATAATCACGGGCGGGCAGCCTCTTCTCGGAACGTGGCAGGCCGTATTCTTCTGCGAATTCGACGGACCGCGCTCGAGGCACTGCGTCGTGAGGATAACGGGGGATTAGCTCGATTCAGGTCTGACGGCCGGACCTCAGGACTTCCAGATACTCTCCCGGTGCATACGCCGGAACTTCCGATTTTCTGAAGTCCCTGATGTTCCGCGTTATGATCGCCCTTGCCCCGATCGCCGAAGCCGACTGAGAGATGACCTCATCCTCGAAGTCCCTTCCCTTCCCGTCGAGGGCCAGCTCGACGACGTTGCGGTCAACAGTCGCCACGTCGAGAAAGGACAGAAGCTTCCTCAACGAATTCCTCGCCTTGCTTTTTCCAAGGGCCTTCGAGACAAGATAGTGAAGGGTCGTCACGGTAGTCGCGCAGGCCCTTGGAAAAAGCAAGGCGAGGAATTCGTTGAGGAAGCTT
>DAOVNN010000256.1 GCA_030630165.1 Candidatus Krumholzibacteriota bacterium | reverse complement strand
GGACCCTCTCTTTCCGCCTTCGAAGATAGGAAATTCAAGGACGCATCCCACTCGTACGATATCCTCAAGATCGGCCGCTCCGGGTATTGCGATATATGAACCGAGGGCCTTCTTCCCCGAGTAGGACGCGAAGAGCGAAATCGACGGCCAGTATGCGGCGCGTGCAGCTTTCACACGCCTGGCCTGGGCTTCCATCTCTTTCCGGGCAGCCAGGTAATCAGCCCTGTTCACGTAGGCCGATTGCAGGGCTTCCTCGATTTCGGCCTCCGGCTCGACAAGAGAGAGATCGCCGACGGGCTGGATCGCGATATCATTTCGATCCAGACCCATCAGATTCAAGAGCGAACGCTTCAGTACAGCGAGGACGCTCTTCTCCAGCTCCACCCTCTGGATGATGTCAGCGAGACGGACCTCGACACGCAGCATATCGGCCTTAGACGCTTTTTCCATAGCCTTCAGAGCCCTTATCTTCTCCAGGTGCTCGCCGAGGGTGCTGTGCGAGAAATCCAGGGACTCGATTATCCTGCGCTGTTTCAGTATGTAGTAGTAAATACTGGTGACTTCATATACGAGTTCCATTCGCGTGAATTCCATAAGATTCCTGGCCGAATCCTCCAGCATGTCGAAAGCTCCCACTTCGTTCGAGATTCGCCCCCCTGTAAAGATCGGAATGCGCGCGTAAATATTCCAGGACACTACTTCATCGGCGTAGACCGTAGGATAGCCTGGTTCTCTGGGAGAGACCATTCGTTCGGTTTTGGAATAGAGTGAATAGCTCCCCGAACCTCTGAGATCCGGCCATCGTTGACCGGCCGCCCTGTCTCTTCCGGCCCGTGCCTCTTCCACTTTACAGCCCCTGTAGGCGATGCGGGGATTGTTCTTCATGGAGATTGCGATGCACTCATCCAGGCTGAGTGTATCCTGCTCTCCGCCGCCCGAACCGGATCGCCGTGGAGTCTTCGGGCCTGCCTGAGAGTGAAGCTCCGTTCCTGTCGATCCGTATGCGTCTGCCGGATTCAACATGCAGAACCACAGGGCAGATATAAAAATGACGCGAATTGAAACTGCTATTGCAGCTTTCATCACTCTGGGTCTCCCTCTTGTTCTGAACTGCATCGGGCAATCGAATCCCGCAATCTTCGAACTGCCCGAATAATAACGTCGACCTGAGAGGAATATGACTATATCCTAGAGGATAATCCGATACTCTTCGGTTTCCAAGCAGAGAATAGAATCCCAAATTGTTCTCGATGCAGATTTGGCTATTGGAAGGCAGGCCATTCACTGATCACTCCGCCTCCCCTTTTCGTGTTCCCGTATAAGAATACCGGCCGTGCCCACGCGATTGCGCGGGCGCCGGATCATTTCAGCAGCACCATCTTCTTCGAGATTATCTCCTTGCCGGCGCGAAGGCGATAGAAGTACACCCCCGATACGGCCGCCCTTCCCGCATTGTTCGTGCCGTCCCAGACGATCGAGTGCCTGCCCTGTCCCAGCGTGCCGTCATGAAGGACCCTGATCAGCCTGCCGGCCGCATCGAAGACATCAAGGCGCACTGCGCACCGATGTGGCAATGAGAACCGGATCTCGGTCGATGGATTGAACGGATTGGGATGGTTCTGATCGAGGACGAGCGGCAGCGTCGGGGTCTCGATCTCGTCGGTCTCGAAAAGGGTACGCGTCACATCCCCGTCGAGGTACTCGATGCGATATGCGTACGAGACGCTCCGCTCGATCTCAGAGTCGAGGTACTCGAACTCGAGCCCGTCACGCGAGATCGCCTGCGAGGGGGCGACATGAAAATCGCCGTCGCCAGTTTTTCTCAGGACGGTGAATTCGACTCCTTCGTCGACCTCGGACAGCGTCCACCTGACGGTGATTCCCTCTTCTGTGAACTCGGCCGAAGAGAACTGCAGAAGCGTACCGACGACCGTCTGGAACGAGAGCATGTTGGTTATCTCCATCAGTACTATTGGACGCGAAGGGATACAAAGGACACCATTCGGTCCACCCATCATCGGATGTGGCACGACCTCGAGATACCCGTCTCCCCGCATGAGGAAGGCGGTGCACTTGGAGATCCAGAACCAGTCCGTCTTGCAGTTGTACATGACTGCCGTGTAACCGGAAAGGGGGTCGCCGAGAGTGACGCTGACATCCGGATCGTTCACGACATTGATGATCCCGTACTCGAATTCGAAGATCGACCGTTCGGCAAGGGCGAATTCGATGCCATATGTCCCGTCCGGACCGGGCCTGCACCATACATAGAACTCGAATGGCTGGAAGGGAGATGCCTGTATGAAATCCTCGTTCCTGCCGAGATCGGACCACAGACCGATTTGGGACACAGGGTCCTGCGGCGCATAGTCGAAACGCAACGATATATCCCCTTGTATCGCGTTGCCCTCCGTGTCCTCAATGTTTCTCACATAAATATTGTAATCCATTGAACTAACAGTGAGGCTGGATGCCTGTACCAGAACAGTGCTTCCTTCCCAGGTCACGGAAGTGATGCTGACGACTGGGTTCAATAAACGGATATTGCCGGGAAATTCCGAGGTAGCCTGGTCCACCTCCTGATCGAAATGCACCCTGACGCAGCTTCCGGGAAGAGAGCTCACTTTGAGGATCCGGGGCGCATATACGTCATCGGCCGTGAACTCCACCGTTTCGGGTGAGGGTATCCTGTTTCCCCTAAGGTCGTTGATATTCATCGCCTTCGCCGCGTAGTCCATCCCGTCGATTAGCGAGCCGCTTACAGTCAGCCTCGCCGTTACTCCGTCATCGAGCAGTTCGGCCGAATAGAGCGAGAGGCCGTTCGACGGTTGGGCCGATTCGGCTATATCGTAATAAGCCATTGAAGACGCTGAGAGCTCGCTGACAGGTTCGTCGAAGAGCAGATCGACCGTATGTTCCCCGGACATGGTGGCCGACAGCAGATGCGGCGGTTCATTGTCCATGGCGGAGAAGACGATCTCGCTCCCCGGGTAGGCCGCTGTTCCGATGGCGTTCTCCACGCCGGTAATTCGGGCAGTGTAATCGACCCCCTGCGTCAGATCGGTCGGTGAGATGAGCCGTACGGGCCGCGCGTCGGACTGGAGCTCGGCGGACGAGATCGCAACCGTGTTCTCCGGTGCGGCAGTCTCGAAGACCTCATAGTTCGACACCGTCCCGGCGGTCGTCTCGTCCAACGGCACATTGAACAGGATGTCGATCACCGTGTAACCCGAGAACGAGGCATCTGCCAGGACCGGTCTTGCGTCGGCGGCGTTGATATCGATGTTCGAGCTGATCCTCATGATGCTGTATGGAAGTCCTTCACTGCACAGCAGCACGTACGGGCTTGCCGCATGAATAGATGTGGACGGATACGAAAAGAGAGATACGATCGAATGGTCATTATCGGTTACGGTCAGCCGCTGCCGTCCGATCATGGTCCAGCCGCTCATGCAGTCGGGCGAGGAAATGGCTATTCCGTTGAAGATATCGCCGTCGAGCACAAACAGAGGGGGCGGCAGCTCGAGATCCTGGGGTATGATGTTCGAGGGATAATCGATCGAGAACAACGCAACCTTAAAGCCTATTGAAGGGGGACGCACCCAGATGTACATGTCGACCGAATAGAAACCGAGGCCGTCTATCGCGGTGTTGTGACGCAGGTCGTCGATATACAGCCCGGCGAGTGCCCGGTCATTACTCCCGCTGAAGGTAAAGGTCAGCGAGCTGACGGCGGGGAGCGGATTGCCCGACGGGTCGTGCAGCCCGGTCGCCTCTATCGTGTACTGCGTACCCTCGGACAGGGCGGACTCGAGACGCAGCAAGACGCGGTCACGGACTCCCTGCATCCTCACCTCGGCGAATCCGATGATGTTCGACGGGACGGCCGTTTCGTACAGGACGTAGTTCGCCGGGTCCTCCCCTTCGGCTTCGATCATGTCCTCGGTGAAGACGAGGTCGATCGCATCAGGCTCGAGGAAGGCGACAGAGTGCAGGTCGGGGGGGACGAGGTCCGTCGCGGTGAATGCGTATTCATACCCTGCCTCTGACGACACAGATACCGATGATATGACACCGTCAAGGGCCAGCGTGTACGATCCGCCGGCGACCATCGCGTCGCCCAGGAGTACCTTCATCGTCACGCCGTCGGCGTCGAGAAAGAGCGACCACGGCTCGATCGCCTGGCCGGGAAAGCCTGTCGGATATATTGCTGATTTATCGGTCTCTTCGACCGAATGACGGTTCATCGGCACGGAGAAGACGAAATCGATCCTTCTCAGGCTGATGACCTCGTGATCGACGATTACCGGTGCCTGGGCAAACGCCGCCCCCGCCAGTAACATGGTCGTCAGAACAACCGCCGTGACCGTTCGCATGGGATACCCCTCTCTCTGTAGCGGAATCTCTCCTTAACGGGCCGGTGGTTTCCGCTGGCCCGTGCCCTCT
>DAOVNN010000219.1 GCA_030630165.1 Candidatus Krumholzibacteriota bacterium | reverse complement strand
TGGAATGTAACGAGAAATCACTGAATCACAGTATCACCGAAATGCCTTTATATTATTATTCTACCGGTGCGCGGGCATTTATGTTCTTTGGAGATCTTTATCATGATGAGTTCGAAGACTTTCTTGCAGAATTAGGAAAAGCCGCAACTAAATCTAACAACAGAATTGGTCTTGGCCATATGGAACTAGAATATGGTGATAGCAAGTATTTTAACATGAACTCAATTGAAGCTGGTGCGCACTATTCTGAAGCACTTACTATTTTTCAAGAGGCTAATGCCAAGGACGACATGCTTGAGGCTTTATTAAGACTATCTCTTGCACACAGGTTCATAAATGATCACGGCAAAGCCCGCGATTACGCCAGGCAGGCTGCGAAGATATTCAGGGAGATCAATTGTGGGTATCTCAAGCCTCTGTACAGCTTTGTCATTGCGCTGACCGAGTGTCACGATAACCCGGATTCCCTGGCCCCGATGCTGGATGCAATTGATGTCTCCAGATCATTCGGGACCAGGGAGTGGACCTGGCAGATCCAGTTTCAGCTTGCACGGCTATACAAGCAGGCCGGTGATATCTCCAACTCGGTCAAGTACTGCAGGGAATCTATCAATACCCTCAAAGAGATCACCGAGTCTTTCGACGATTCTGAGCAGATATCTTCCTACCTGCAAGTGCCGCTGAGAACACAGGTCTTTGACTTCGTTAAAGATCTCAAGTCCTAATCATGATCCGCGTATTTCCTGATCCTCAGAAACGGGGCAATGAGCGAGCTCAGAAGGATCACTACGCCCGCAGACAGCGTGTTCTCAACAAACAGACTGGTCACAATACCGATCAGCAGGACCATTATTGACCATCGATACCCTTTGATCCTTCTGAGGATTCCCTGTGTTGAAAAGTCGCTGAAAAGAAAGAGCGACAGAGCCAGCAGCGGCATCATAATGAGATACATTCTCCCGTCAGGCATGTCACCGGAGCTGAGCATATCGACCGTTACGACCAGGATGAAACAGAACAGATAGCAATAGACGAATCGTTTTGCCGTCTTCATCGCTCACCACCCCAGATAGACAGTGAACGCGCAGGTAATCAGCGCAACGACCGCAGACCCTGCACAGCATTTAGCAGTGCATGCGCCCCATGCGGGACCTGTCAGCCAGCATACTGTTGCACACCCTGAGCAACCGGCGACAAACCTCCTGGTAACACACTGCCAGTATCGTTTGGAGGCCTCGCTCCGTTCGAGAATGTCGTATTTAAGAGCGCGGGGCGCATCATCAGCGAGCATGGACAGCATGGCCCTCTCATCGAGCGGATGAGCGACCTGATAATCCTCATATTCAAAGTACTCAACTGCCGTGACAGCGTATGTGTCATCGCCGCGGAAGTATTTGATCATGGCGACTCTGGAATCATCGCCGGGAACAGAGCACGGTATCAGAGTCATGTGTCCGATTTTTCCCGTGGCCGGGTCGTATGCCTTGTAGTGAGCAGCATCGTCGGACCAGATGAAGTAGCCCTTTTCTTCCAGCAGCTTGTGGAAAATCGAATGATAGGGAGTGTCTTTGAAAGAGGCGACTTCAGCATCAGTCTGCGTTTCATCATAGCTGACTTCCAGCCTGTCCTCGAGTGGCGTCTCAGCAATGGCAGGACCTGAGGGTTCGAGCGATTTCTCGCAGGAAACGACTGAGACCAGGATGACCGACAGAAGCAGAACGAAGAATCCTTTCGATATCATGTTATCCTCCATTAAAAGGTGATCCGTCCCCCCGCTGACGTCATCAATGATCCATGGGAATCGCCTCCTAGAATCGCGCACTGTTAAAAGAAAAATAAGAACCACCTTATCTACGGCATGGTTGCGCGATGGGGGGACTCAGAGCGGCACCGTAGAAAGCGGATGGTTCTTATTCGAAATACCTTACCTATTGGTTTGGCCTTTCAGAAAGCGTCGCTGCGACGCGGTTTGATACACATACTAATATCATGATTTATGCCATCTTGATCCGGCCCTGTTCCACCAGCATTTATTGCCGGTTTGATCCTCGTATAGGCGTGATATTGCTTGTGTTGCAGGAAATGGCAGTTCGGTCGTCGATGTTCTGTACGTGTGGCCGGCTTTCATGCCGGTTGTTCACGTTGTTTCCCGGTGACAGACAGGAACGGGGGCAACCTGTTGCAACCGGTACCGTTGTCCGGGAAGACAAGACTGTTCACGACATGAACAGTATGAACACATTAAAGGGGGGAGGAACATGAATGGTGAGATAGCCCGGATACGGGGGTCCGTCATGTTGTGCGTCGGTAGTACCTGTAGAGACCTGTCTTCCTCAATTCCTTGTACAGCTTGCCTCTCGAGATCCCGAGCCATCGCGCGGCGGCGCTCTTGTTGCCCCTGCAGATGTTCATCGCGCTCTCGATTCTGCGCCTGCTGCAATCACCGGGCTGCGAAGAGTTCCAGTCCGGCTGACCTGCCTCCTCTCCCCTCATCCTGTCCGGCAGCATGTCGACCGTGATGGGAGAATCGTTTGCAAGGCAGCTCAACCTGTCTGCTATTGAGATCAATTCCCTGACATTGCCGGGCCAGTGATATTTCTGGAAGATAGACACGACACTCGAGTCGATCTGTACGGTCCTGCCGTTATTGCCATTGCCATTTCCACAGAGCCTCCAGCTGATCAGCGGGATTATATCCTCCCGTCGATCCCTTAACGGGGGGATATGGATCCTCTCCGAGTTGATTCTGAAGAAGAAATCCTCCCTCATCGAGGAATCGTCGAGCTTGCTCCCGAGATCCTGGTTCGTTGCCGAAACGAGTTTGATATCGACCTCGTGCTCATTGTTCTCGCCGAGCCTTCTGATCTTCCCCTCCTGCAGTACCCTGAGCAACTTGGCCTGATGCAAAGTGGAGAGTTCTCCCACCTCGTCTAAAAATAGCGTTCCTCCGCTGGCTTCCTCGAAGAAGCCGCGCCTGTCGATCATGGCTCCGGTGAAAGATCCCTTCCTGTGGCCGAAGAATTCGCTCTCAAAGAGGTGGTCCGGTATTGCGGCGCAATTGACAGCAATGAAGGGTCCCGTGGCCCTGGCGCTCGTATTGTGGACCAGCCTGGCGACAAGCTCCTTCCCTGTGCCGGTCTCTCCGGTCACAAGAACGGGGCCTTTGTATGAGGCCGCGAACTGGATCCTGTCCCATATATCCTGCATGACCGGCGATACTGCCACCATTCCATCACAGACCTTGTAATCGTTCACAAAACTGATTTCGAACAGCTCCGATCCGGTAGACACGGATTTTTCAGTATGCGTCGGATGGACTGTGTCCCGTTTTTCCCTTTTCAGCAGACGGTCGACCTTTTCTATCATCCGTTGCGACTTCATCCCACCGAACAGATGGCGAGCCTCCCAGAGCAGGTTCCACGGCTCTGCCTGGCTCCCGTCCGGGATGCAGTCATCGCATCCGACGGATTCTGAGGACATCAGGGTCCGGGCACTGATCAGACATGACATCGCCAGCTCGTAAGTGCTGCCTGATACTCTTATCAGGTCCCTGGAGCGTTCGAATAGAACAACGGCAGCCTCCAGGTTACCGCGACCTGCTTCAGCCCGGCCCATTGCTCTGTAGACAAGCCCCAGCTCCATCGGTGCGTCCTGACCGCTGGCACGGCTCTCAGCTTCGCGAAGGTATTCCATTCCCCGGGTCAGATCGCCTTCAGAGATCGCGACTTTCCCCGATCTTCTCAGCACCTCCGCCGCAACATCTCCGTCAGGGGCTATCTCAGCAAGGATGTCATGTGCTCTGTTCAGACAGTTCCATGCCAGGTCGAATATTCCCTTGTCATAATGGATCGAGGCGATGCCGGACAGCGACAGAGCGATCTCGCGCTGAAACTCGTGCTCTTTCGCCAGTCTTGAAGCATCCGAATAGAGCTCCAGTGCCTCATCGGGCTCCCCCCGCTTTCTTGCAGTGTTACCGAGAGCAATAAGGCACCTGCACCTTCCGATGCGCCAGTTTATACGCTCGAAGAGTGATGATGCCTTTATGAATGATTTCTCGGCCGCGTCAAAATCGCCTTCGTGATACTGAATTATCCCGAGATTGATAAGTGCGGCTGCCAACCCATATTCATCGTTGTGCTTCGAGCAGGCAGCAGCAGCCCTTCTGAGGTCATCAGCTGCCTCTCTTAAAAATCCCAATCGCCTCAGGACAAGGCCCATCATCGTCAACGCCCTGGCCCTGAGCTTCCAGCTCGACACCCCAGTCGTCAACCCCAGGGCCGTTTCCAGGATCTCCCTGGCACGGGTGGTATCCTTGAGGAAGTAATGACACGCTCCCTCGATCAGATACTTCTCTCCTGTCAGCGCTCCCGCCTGACAGAATTCGACTGATCCGTCAATGCCGGCCAGTTCTTCGAGTGCTGCGTTGTAATCTCCGCGTCTTCTGAAGATATTTGCCCTGATGACCGAGGCTTCGTAACGCTCGCAGGCGGCATCGATGTCAACGGTTCGGATGAGTTCGCTGAGCATGTCGAGGTAAATCAGGCATTCGTCGAACCCACTCAGGTAATAGGTGTTCCTCGCAGCAAGCAGGAGGACCCGAGCTTCCTTCTCGAACGAAGCGGGTTCACTCTCGATAGCGGACAGGGCAGCCCTCGCCGAAGCGAGCGCACTCCGGTAATCACCGTTGGCCTGGTAGCCCTGCGCTTCGGATATATACCTTTCCACAGTCTCGTGTCGTTTACGCATAGTATCGGTCGGTCCTGGACTATCTGAATAAGTGTCCGAACAGGCTCTGCAGCGTAATCAACAATTTAGTTTTCACGCGGGATCGCCCCGCCCCTGCCTTATAACCAGTTGCCTGGCGTCCTCCCATAATCGCGCTATCCACGCCGTCCCTGGTCGACGAGGAGGTGCCTCCGTAGAGATCCCGGGCAAGTCCGGGATCTACCTGAGGATCAACACTCAGATGTGGATCTTCACCGGGATCCGCTCCGACGATCTCATCAAAGATCGAGAATTTTCCGATGTTGGGAGACCTGGCATATGCCGCGCTTGAGAGCGAAAGGAACAGAACGGCGACAATCAGGGCCAGGACTGAATAAGAAAAGAGGCGTCTGATACAGATTCTCATAAGCATCGCTCCTGTCGCAGTGGATCGCGACCGGATGTCAATTACCTGAGCGAATAACCCTGTATCAAACCGCCTTGAGCGTTCGCTTTCTTGTTA
>DAOVNN010000218.1 GCA_030630165.1 Candidatus Krumholzibacteriota bacterium | reverse complement strand
CGTCGATGGATAGACGTCGGGGTCCCGCATTGTGAAGCCGGTGTTCCATCCTCCGAGGAGAAGGACCGGCTTCTGCACGGTCACATTCTCGTTGTAGGTCCCTGTCTCTACCATCACCGTGTCACCGTTGGTCGCGGCATCGATAGCGTCCTGGACCGACAGTGCCGCCCAGGCAGGCGTGGAATACGGGAATATATTGCCGCCTGTCGTAGAGACGTATTTGTACGGGCTGCCCTCGATCTGGAAATCGGCTTCGGAGAAGTCGTATCCGCCGGTTCCGCCGCCGTACCAGGCCACGACCTTGATCCTCGCTGTCGGGACCGGCAGATCGTCGACGGTCCACATGTAGGATGTTTCCAGACCCAGAAGTCCGCTTGCGATCGTATAATCATAGGAGTCGCCGCTGTTGACGCTCAGCAGGATGCTGATCGAGTCGGGGGTCTGGCGCGAGATTGCCCACAGGATCTCAAAGTCCTCGCCCACGGGAAGTACTTCGCCGCCGTTTGGTGCGATGACATTTACATATATGTCGGTCATCTCGTACTGGATCTGATAGACGCCGTTGTTGATGTTGTTGTTGCCGTATTTGACGTAGCCGAATCCGTCCTGCCCCCAGTCCAGTCCCCAGCTGTTCTTGATTATCCAGGCGCCCTCTCCGCCGCACTGATTGTCATCCCAGCCGACGATGACGATTGCGTGGGCTCCGGTGACCTCGTCCACCCAGCTGAAGCAGCCGGAGATATAGTCATGGAACCTGTCGACGATGTCCATGCTGGCGTATACGGGGCCTTCGAGGAGGGCTTCCTTGATGTCGTTGACCTGGTTGCCTATTGCGATGTAGTTCGTGATCCACGCGACCGGCTCGTAGGATGTCTCTGTGCAGGGATAACCGTCGCTGGCGAGGTAGGGGTAGTCGACCTCCCGGACCATGCCGTAGTTCTCCATCGTGTAGTACGCGGTGCCGGCCCATCCGCCGCCGCAACCTCGTCCCCACGGGTTACAGTCCATGATCTGCTGCTCTGAGAGGTCCTCCACACGGTCCTCGTATATATTGACATGACCCTCGAGCTGGCCGACCGCCGCAAAATCCCAGCACGATCCACATCCGCCCTGATCCTTCGCCGGTGTGGTGCCGCCCATTGTCCTCCAGTCAAGGACAGGGTCGTAGGCCGCGCCCTCAGGCGCCCTGAGCACGGGGAGGGTAGAGGTCTCGAACGCCTCGGGCGGTTTGTGGCCGCACAGCGCTCGTTTTTCTTCCTGAGTGAGGTTGGAGACCGAGGTGGTTCCGGCCGTCCAGTGCAGCCCCTTTTCCTTGATCTCTTTGTTTATCCGGTCGATCCGGTTCTGCTCGGTCTCCGTTCCTGCCGGTGAGGAAAGGAGATAGAGTCCTGTCGCAAGAACCGCGGCGAATAACGCCGCGGCGCGGACGCGTCTGTTTGATTTCAATGTCGCACCTTTCGTTGTTGTTGCGCTAATTATACCACATAGAGAGGTTGTCAGCCAATAATTGATGATAACAGTAATGAATCTGAGGTAAAAAACGGTCGTTATGGGTGGAACTTTGCTTTCCGGAGGGCATATAAACAGACTGTTACCGGCAAAACAGCGAGTACGGCGTAACGTGCTGAACTGCCGTCCGGTTACGGTGGATTACCCTTGAAAGAAGGCAGGTTATCCGTTAATTTGACCTTCGGGGTCATCCCCTCAAATTATCCGTATAAAACGTATCCGGGCCGCCGGGTCCGGGCAGGGTGTTTCAGAATGCGAGGTCAGGCCGCATGAGTATCGACGTAAAGAAGATCGGGGAAAAAGTCGAAAAGGAATCCCAGGTCCTTGCCAGGGTGAGAAGCGAGATCGAGAAGGTCATTATCGGGCAGGAGTATATGATTGAACGCCTGCTCATAGGACTTCTGTGCAATAACCACGTCCTCATCGAGGGGGTGCCGGGACTGGCCAAGACCCTCGCGGTGACGACGCTTGCCAGTTCGGTAAAGGCATCGTTCAGGAGGATACAGTTTACACCGGACCTGCTTCCAGCCGATCTGATAGGGACGCTGATCTACAATCCCCGCAGCGGGGAGTTCACAACGAAGAAGGGCCCCGTCTTTGCCAACATTATCCTGGCCGACGAGATAAACAGGGCCCCTGCAAAGGTCCAGAGCGCCCTGCTCGAGGCGATGCAGGAGCGCCAGGTCACAATCGGTGAGGAGAGCCACCTGCTCGACGATCCTTTCATGGTGCTCGCGACGCAGAACCCGATCGAGCAGGAGGGGACATATCCGCTTCCTGAGGCGCAGATCGACAGGTTCATGCTGAAGATCCGGGTAACCTACCCGAACAGGGAAGAGGAGAAAAAGATCCTCGCGAAGATGGCAGGATCGAACACGAAGACCGAGGTGAATCCGGTAATCGAGACATCCGACATCCTCCGCCTGCGTGCCCTTACCGATGAGATCTACATGGACGAGAAGGTCGAGGACTACATCGTCAGCATCGTCCAGGCAACAAGGACGCCCGAGGAGTATGGACTCGACATTGCCTCGATGATCCAGTACGGCGCCTCTCCGAGAGCGACGATCTTCCTTGCCATGGCTTCGCGCGCCCATGCCCTCCTTCAGGGCAGGGGGTATGTCACTCCCCAGGACGTCAAATCGATCGGGATGGACGTTCTGCGGCACAGGGTCATCATCACCTACGAGGCCGAGGCGGAGGAAAAGACGCCGGAGGATATCGTCACGGCGATATTCGACAACGTCCCGGTTCCCTGACGGTGAGATCATGATATCCGAAGAACTGGCGAAAAAGATCAGGATCCTGCAGATCACCACGCGAAAGGTCGTCAACGACGTCCTCGCCGGCGAGTACGGAAGCGTCTTCCGAGGTCGGGGGATGGAGTTCGACGAGGTGCGCGAGTACATGCCCGGCGACGAGATCCGCACGATCGACTGGAATGTCACCGCGCGTACTGGCACGCCGTACGTGAAGAGATTCGTCGAGGAGAGGGAGCTGACGGTGATGTTCGTCGTCGATCTTTCAGCCTCTGGCGAATTCGGATCTGTCAGCAAGCTCAAGAACGAGGTCGCCGCCGAGTTTTGTTCGCTTCTCGCCTTTTCCGCCGTCAAAAACAATGACAAGGTCGGCCTGATCGTCTTCACCGACCAGATCGAGATGTACATCCCGCCGAAAAAAGGGACGCAGCATGTGCTGCGCGTAATCAGGGAACTCCTGAACTTCAAGCCGCGACAGGCGAGCACCGACATCGAGGGCGCGCTTGATTTTCTCGGCAAGGTGACGAAGAAACGCTCCGTCGTCTTCCTCGTCTCCGACTTTCAGGCGGAAGGATTCGAGAAGCCGATGAGGGTCATCGGGAAGCGGCATGACCTTGTCGCCGTCACCGTCGTCGATCCGAGGGAGGTCAGTCTCCCAAATGTCGGCCTCGTCGAGCTCGAGGACGCCGAGACGGGCGAAATCGTTCTCATAGACACTGGAAGCACCGGAATCAGAAAGAAATACGAACGCCTCGGGAGGGAGCAGTCGGATCGTTTCAGGGAGCTCTTCTCCTCGATGGGCGTCGACCAGATAGAGGTCATGACAGACCGTGATTATGTGCCCAACCTCGTCAGGTTCTTCCGGATGAGGGAGAGGCGCTACTGATCTAACGGAGGAAAAGATGTCCGACGACCTGAAACTCAGTCTCAACACGGTAAAGAAGGAAAAGAAGGACAGGACGGCGCTGATCATCGCGCTTCTCGTGCTGCTGGTAGCACTGGCGGCGCCGAACATCTCGCATTATTTCAGAAGTATCGGCGGCAACAGCGGAGACCCCGTCGTCCTTGAACGGGTCGCGTTGAAGCTCGAGAAGCAGGAACTTTACAGCGCCGCTGCGGAAACATGGATCGAGTACATAAAGGCCGCTACGCCGCATGAGCAGGAGCGGGCGCGTATCCTGTACCGCATAGGCCGGATGAGGGAGCAGTCGGGTGACTACGAGTCGGCGCTGGCTGCCTACTACAGGAGCGAACAGACGGCGGCCCTTCCGGAACTCGAGCAGGAGATAGCGATGGCGGCCGAAAGGTGCCTCACCAGGCTGGCACGGTTCGCCGCGCTGCGCTCCGAGATAGCCGTGCGCACTTCGATAGGTGACGCCGCGGAATCCGAAGTCCTCGCCGAGATAGGCACCCACAAGATAACGAGGGATATGCTCATCGCGATGATAGAGGCCGAGGTCGATGCCCAGGTCGCCCAGTCAGCTGCCGGGATGCCGGCCGATCAGGTCAAGGCGCAGCGGGAAAAGCTGTTCGAAGAGGTAATGAAGGAGACCGATCTCGGGCAGTGGCTCGAGAGACTGGTCGCCGAGGAGATCCTGTTCAGGTACGCGATGGAAGAAGAACTATACAGGGACCCCGGGATCGCCGAGATGTCGAGGCGCATTGAGCGCAAGCTCCTCACGACCCAGCTGCTCGCGAGGGAATACGCCGGTTCGGTCACGGTCGACGAGGACGAGATGCGGGCGTGGTACAGGGCAAACGGCGCGAAGCTTGCCGGCAGCTCCGGCCTCGAGGGCGGCGCGGTCCCGCCCTTCGACGAGGTCAAGGACCAGGTATATGCCGCCGTCCGCCTCGAGAAGGAGATGCAGGTCCAGGCGGCGCTTTTCGAGAAGCTGACCGACAGGTACGACGTAGTGATCCATTCCTCGAAACTTGGCGTGAAACAGAAGGATCAGCAGAAGTAACAGCATGGCTCCGAGATTACGAATATACGCGTTGATCGCTTTGGCGGTCATCGCCTCCGCGGCGATCTTCTCCTGCGGCGGTGATGAGTCGGCCGTAGAGAAGCAGACGTGGGAGATAGACCGTGACTTTACGCGCGGACCTGTTGTTCTGCGCGTGGCGGTAAGCCGGAAAGAGTTGACGATCGCAGAACGCCTCGACCTTCTTGTCGAGACTCGCGCCGGCGACGGCTACATAACGGCGCTTCCCCGGTTCGGCGACAAGCTTGAGGAGTTCGGGATCGTCGATTACAGGAGCGGCCCTCCGCGCCTTGATGATGACGGGATGGTAGTGACGAGCAGGACATATGAACTCGAGCCCTTTCTCTCGGGTGAGTACGTGATACCTCCGATGACGATATCCTTCCACGAGGAAGGCGACACCACACTTCATTATCTCGAGTCGGACACGATCAGGGTGATGGTCGCTTCGATCCTTCCCGAGGACCAGGAGGGACTCGAGAT
>DAOVNN010000019.1 GCA_030630165.1 Candidatus Krumholzibacteriota bacterium | reverse complement strand
GATCTCCCCGCTCTTCAGCGCGGCAAGGGCCATCGCGACCGCCAGGTATGTTTTGCCCGTTCCGGCCGGCCCTATCGCAAAGACGATATCGTGCCCTGCCACACTGGTGACGTATTCATTCTGACGGACGCTTCTCGGGACGATGCTCTTTCTTCTGGCGGTGGAATAATAGACGACCGTCTCGTCGAGCGAACCTATCTTCTTCGAACTGGACTCGCCGCCGCGCAGCACTGTCATCACATCACCTTCGGTTACGGCCCGGCCGCCCGCCGCGATGCTGATCAATGTCTGCAGGACAGACGTCAGTTCATCGATCCGTTTATTATCGCCGGTGATGATGATATCATCGCCGCGGACTACTATATTCTGCTCGAAATGATCCTCGACAAGTTCGAGGTTCCTGTCCCCCGCGCCGAGAAACTTCAGCGGATCGACGCCGGCCAGGGAGAGCACTCTCTTTCTCGATTTCTGCTTCAAGAATCGTTCCCCTTTAATACAAAACTCCTGGTCCGCACTCGCAGACCAAGAGCCTTGTATGGTAAGTCTGTATGACCGCCTCGCTTAATCCGAAGCAGGATATTCCCTGGGAACAATCAGTTCCTGCTCGGGGAAGATCAGGTCGGGATCGTTGATCCTTTCCCTGTTGGCCTCGAAAAGAACGGGCCACTGGCGGTAGTTGTCGTAAACTTCCCAGTATCCTGCGATCTTGGCAAGCCACTCATCCTGCATGACCATGTGCTTGCGCGGCCAGGACCTGGGAACCTGCAGCGTCCATCCGGCCAGGACCCAGTCAGGATCCTCGATCATATCAGTGTTCCCTCTCCAGAGTCTCGTCCACTTGAGGGGATCGCCGTAGATCTGCTCGTACCCGGCAACTGTCCAGAGGCACTCGCCGTAGATGAGCTTGTATTCCTTGGGCAGCGAAACGAGTTCCTGCAACTGGAGTGTCAGTTCGTCGACCTGGTTGCGCAGTCTCGAGTATTCTCTCTCCGAGTCACGCAGATCCTTGGTAAGGGTCTTGATGTCTTCCTTGTTCTGTTCAAGCTGCGTCAGGGCCGTCTCTGAGCGGGTCTCCAGCGTATCAAGCTCTGAAGCGAGTTTGATACAGTACTGCTCCTTCTGCTTCTTCGAGAGTTTCTGGTATTCCTCATCCTCGTAGTACTCGCCCTGGCTGATGTCGATATCCCTGGGCGTGTGCCTGCTGCAGCCAGCGGCCAGTACGATGATCAGAGGAATGAACACCATCGCGATCAAAAATCTTTTGTTCATTAGTCCCATCTCCGTTCTGTCAGCCGCCTATTCCCTGCCGCTGCCTTTTTTCATTTCATATACCTTTTTCTCGAGCTCTTCGGGCTTGTCCTTGATCGCGTCGATCTCTCCGCGCTTGGCGGCGAGCCGCGTCTCGAGATCTTCAACCCTTTCGCCCGTCTCGGCCGCTTCCTGCTCGTAGCTTTCCGCGTCCAGACGGGTCTCGTCAAGGGTCACGAGGCTCGTATCGCACGGAGGTGCGGGTCCGCAACCGGCAGAAATTCCTGCAAACAGCCCAAATATGAGCGTCAGCATCAGCCATCCGTGTGCTGATTTCATAACCTTTTGTCCTCCCTGTCGTTATGTACTATAACAACTTACAGGAACATTAATGCCGTACAGGCTGCATGTCAAGCAAAAAGCCTTTTCCGGCAATCCTGCAAGACCTGTGCCTGATAATGCCCCGTTATTCCCTTTTGTTCCTCTCCGTTACCCGAATATGCAGCTCTTCGAGGATAGCCTCCTCGATCTCCGAAGGTGCCCCTTCCATCAGCGAAGTGGCGCTCTGCGTCTTCGGAAACGCTATAAAATCCCTTATCGAGCTCTCTCCGGCCATTATCATCGCCAGCCTGTCGACACCTATGGCGATACCCCCGTGGGGCGGTGCACCGTATTCGAAGGCCTCGAGGAGGAATCCGAACTTCCGCTCGGCCTCTTCCTGCCCGATACCGATCACGCCGAAGAGTTTCTCCTGAAGTTCCCTCCTGTGGATCCTGATAGAACCTGAGCCGAGTTCGGTGCCGTTGCAGACAAGATCGTAGAGATGTCCGCGGACCGCGCCCGGATCGGTATCGATCCTCGGGATGTCCGCCTCCAGCGGCATCGAGAAGATGTGATGCGCCGGTTCCCAGCCCCCGCTGCCCGAAGGCACGAACAGCGGGAAACGGTTGACCCAGAGGAACCGCATCCCGGAGTTTCCTTCGACCAGCTCCGCCCCGAGGTGGGTCCTGAGCGTTCCGAGGGATTTCTCCACTACCGCGACCTCCCCCGCTACCAGCAGGATCAGCGACGGGGACGAGGCGGATGCGCCGAATCTCTCGAGGAGGGCGCTGATCTCACCTTCTCCGAGGAATTTCGCGATCGGGGACTCGACGCCATTTTCATCGATGCTCAACGTGGCCAGCCCTCCCGCTCCTGCTCCCCTGACGAGCTTCTCGAGTTTTTTTATCTGGCTCTTCGACTGCCCCGTTCCGCCGGGCCAGGAGATCCCCCTGACCGCGCCGCCCTTCTCAACGGCCGAGGCGAATGCGGAGAATCCGCTGCCGCGGAAGATATCGGAACATTCGGAGATCTCGAGACCGAATCTCAGGTCGGGCTTGTCGGTGCCGTATTTCAGCATCGCCTCGTCATAGTCGATAATGGGAAAAGGCGTCTCCAGCTCTATGCCGGCGACCTCGCTGAATATTTTCTTCATCAACCTCTCGGCGAGCGGGAAGATATCGCTCTCCGAGATAAAACTCATCTCGATATCTATCTGCGTGTGCTCGGGCTGCCGGTCGGCTCGCAGGTCCTCGTCTCGAAGGCACCTGGCGAGCTGGAAATATTTGTCGACCCCAGAGACCATCAGTATCTGCTTGTAGAGCTGCGGGGACTGCGGCAGGGCGTAGAACCTTCCCGGCTGGAGCCTGCTCGGAACAATGTAATCCCTCGCCCCCTCCGGAGTGCGGCGTACGAGCATCGGCGTCTCGACCTCGATGAAATCCTCCCCGGAAAGGAACTCCCTCGTCTTGAACGCGATATCATGGCGCATCCGCAGATTCGACTGCATCGAGTCGCGGCGCAGGTCGAGATACCTGTATTTGAGTCTCAGTTCGTCGCTGGCCTGGGACTTGTCGGTGATGTTGAAGGGAGGCACCTTGCTCCGGTTGAAGACCTCGGCCGCGGAGACCTCCACCTCCACCTCGCCGGTGCCCATGCCGGAATTGACCATATCGGCCGGCCTCTTCCTTACCTTGCCCCTAACAGCCAGTACATCTGCGTTGCGCAGCTATCTGAAAAGTTTATGAAGCTCCTTGTCACCCACTTCGACGACGAGCTGCACGAGTCCGCTGCGGTCCCACATATCGAGAAAAGTCAGGTCGCCGAACTCGCGTACCTTCCTGACCCAGCCGGCGAGGGTCACCTCGTTCCCATCGTCGCCGGTCCTGAGTTTTCCGCACTGCGCGGTCCTTTTCCATTCCTCGCCGAAATGATATGCCGGTGTATCAGTCAACTTCGTTCTTCCTCTCCTGGAATATCCTCGCTGACAGTCCCGCAAACGGAACACTCTCCTGGCCGCCGCTCGCCAGGACCTTGACCGCCGCTTCCTTTTTTTCTATCTCCTCGGGACCGATTATCACGGCAAGCGGCGCTCCCGATTCCGACGCCACTTTCATCTGTTTTTTCATCGAACGGCCGGACAGGTCTACCGAGACTCTCAGCGCCGCGGAGCGAAGCTCCCCGGCGATCCTCAGCACCTCTGCGGAGACCGACTCGTCGGGTAAAATAAAAAACGCGTCGACCGGGTCCAGCCCGATCTTCCCGGCGAACTCCTCAGGAAGGTTCTCCATAAGTCTTTCCATTCCGGCCGAGAAACCTACCGCGGGGATCTTCCCGCCGCCGCATTCCTCGGCGAGCCCGTCGTACCGTCCGCCGCCGCAGAGGGCGTTCTGCCCTCCGAGCCCCGGGTGAAGGACCTCGTAGGCAGTCTTCGTATAGTAATCGAGCCCTCTCACAAGAAGGGAATCGAGCATGAAATCCACTTTCATTCCGCGCAGGATCGACTGCAATCCCTCGAAATGCTCCGAGCATTCGTCGCAGAGGTGATCTGTTATCACCGGCAGCCTGTTTTTAATATCCACACATTCCTTGCAGTCGAAGATCCGCATCGGGTTGGTTATAGCCCGCTCGCTGCAGGTGCCGCACAGCTCGCTCTTCATCGATCCGAGAGCATTTCTCAGGATGTTGAGGAAACCCGGGCGGCAGACGGGACAGCCTACGCTGTTGAGCCTTACTTCGAGGTTAGTGAACCCGAACATCCTGTATATGGCGAGACTGAGATCTATTATCTCGGCATCGACAGCCGGACCGGGATGACCGATCGCCTCGGCGCCGAACTGGTGGAACTGGCGGTACCTCCCCGCCTGCGGCCTGTCGTACCTGAACATCGGCCCCTGATACCAGAACTTCGTGATGCCTCCGGATCTATGGAGACCATTCTCCAGAAACGCCCGCATGACCGGTGCCGTGTTCTCAGGTCTCAGTGTCAGACTGCGCCCCTTCTTGTCGGCGAATGCGTACATCTCTTTCGAAACGATGTCGGTCCCCTCGCCGACGGCACGCACGAACAGATCGGATACCTCGAATACCGGCGTGCGGATCTCGCTGTATCCGTATCCTCCCGCGAGGGCGGCCAGCATCTCCTCGACCTTCGCCCACGACCGCATCCTGTCCCCGAAAAGGTCCTGTGTTCCTCTCGGTTTCTTGAATCTCATTCCTGTACGGCCTTTCTCCCTGCGGCCTTTCTTATCTTTATGACATGTCTCAGCACCGCCGCGAGCGTTCCGGCGACGACCCCCGCCGAATCCATGACGAGGTCGTAGAAACTCGAATCACGACGCGGTATGTAACTCTGGTACATCTCGTCAAGAGCCGCGACGGCGATCCCCGACGTGATCACTATGATCACGATGCTCCATCTGATCCGCACCCCACCGTAGCTGAGTCCGCGGTAATAAAGCATCGCGAATATTGCATACTCGATGAAATGAACGATCTTGTCGAATCCCGTCGGAAGATTCACGTCGTCGGAGGAGAATCCTGGAATCGACGACAGCGTGAAGATCATAACAATCCATACTATCAGCGGAAGCCATCTTCTTATATTCCAGCTCAAACCTCAGGATCCTCCGAAGGAGATAGAAGTCAGTTTATCGTCCATCCCGGGGAATATAGCGGTTTCACCCGCTCCTGTTCAAGGGAAGTGATAGCCGGTCTTTTCCCAGACCTGTCCGGAAACGGCGCCGTGCAGTTCGAGTTCGCCTTCTTCAGGCTCCCTGAAAGCGGCCATCCCGAAACGGGCCATCTCTCTTCTCAGCGGATCCGGGAGCCTGCCGACGATCCGGGGAAGCCTTCTCGTGAATCCTCTCGACTTCCATTCCTCGGTCGAGATATCGGAGACAAGTATGATCTCTGGCAGTTCAGGCCCGGTAAGGAGGATCCGGAGCGCGCCAGGTTCGATCGACCCGGTTGCTTCGATTCTTCTCAATTCTTCGAGGGAGATTCCGCCAGCGCCGTACCTTCCCATAAGTACGCCGTACGCGACGGCTTCCCCGCAGACGGGGCATCCCCCGGACAGGGTCTCATACGATACACCGGGCAGCTGCACGCCGCTCTCCGCGATCGCGGCAAGGGGCGAGATGAACCCGGTCGCCGAGAGCGTAGAGGTGAACGCCGTGCGTGACCAGTCAGGCTCGGTGCCTTCCCGGACGATCACCACTCCCATGGACAGGGAACCGTCACGGCGGCTGGTCGAAAGCAGAAGACACTCGACTACGCTGTTCTCTCTGATGGAAAGCATCTGCAGCGATGTCATGATATAGAAGTCGCATCCCCCCGGATTGTTTCCCGGCCCGAGCCATACCCATGTGATATCCCCCCCTTCCTGCTCCCTTACGCGCGTGGCGAAGGAACGCAGTGCCGGAGCGGCCGTTGCCGAGTCAAACGCGCAGATTCCGATTCGGATCGGAACATGGGCCGGATAGTCAGGCTCGAGGAAGAGCGCGGCGGCAGCGAGAGTGACAAGGAGAAGAAGCATGAGAAGCGACATCCATCTTCCCATGTAGGAGGAGAGCATGTTGATTCCGCCGGTCCTGGACCTGTCAGCCATCATCGCCATCCCGCTGACCTTCTCCACTGCCGCTACCGGCGGGCAGTATAGTTATCTCAAAATTGTCGGTGTCGAGAAAATATCTCATTATTCCTTTGGGGACGATCACCTCGGGTTCGATCAAATAAGTCCCGGGCTTCCTGCCGGTCAGGTCCAGGATGATCGACACGTCTTCGGTCGTTATCTCCCTGATGATCTCTTCGGGTCCCTCTATCGTAAGAGAGGCCACGCGCGGGGAGTATTCTATCAAAAGGTTCTCGTCGTCACCGAGCATCGTCGGGGGTATATTGGCCAGTGTACGGATCGCTCTCTTGTGGATATACATCTCGATAAGCACCTTGTCCGGCACTATGCGTATATCCATTCCGCTCAGCATGAGCTCTATCTCCTCCGAGTACTCTCCCCTGCGCCCCCTGATATCGATCTCGCGGGTGGAGAGAACCTCTATCCCGCCAACTACACTCGAGGCACCGGTTATCTTGACCCTTGCGGGGATTATCACCGGCGAGCCTTCGATTATCACATCGTCCGGGATCTCGCCCCTGTAGGCGATCCTGACAGGTACGGATTTCGTGACGACATCTTCGAAATTCAGAACCAGTGTCTTCGGATTGTCGACGGTCACCTTTCTCGGATCGATCTGCTCGGGCAGGTTTATCATCGCCGCGGAGAGCGAGACCGTATTGCGGCCCCTGACCGCCTTGGAGAGATCGACGGAAGCCTCGAGCCTGCCGAACAGCCTCAGCTTCATCAGGTTGCTTCTCGAGCCCCGGATCGTGACCTCGATGAACTCGGGCACGTCGTGAGTTATCGTGAGACTGTCCGCCACACCGGCCAGCGAGAGAGGCACCCTGAACGACTGGTTCTCTCCCTGCTGCGCGGTGACGTGCAGCCACAGAAAAAAAGCGAATACGAGCGAAACTATCTTCGCGCCCAGATTACGAGTCATAGCCTTTATGATACGGTCGAAGCTCAAGGAGCCTCCATCCCTGAAGCGATCTTCTCTAGTCCGTCTTCGCGTAGACGGTCAGTTTCTGTCCCGGTCTTATCATCGACTTGCTGCCGATATTGTTCAGCGTCCTTATATCCTTGATCGAACAGCTGTATCTCTGGGCGATACCTGAAAGCGTCTCGCCCCTGGAGACGGTATGGACCGCCATTCTCGCCGGTCTCTTCTCCATGTTCTCCGGCGGATTCTCCAGCAGGTAGGATACTACGCCGCAGGCCACTGCCTTTGCAACCTTCCGCTGCACTGATTTCTTTTTTATCTGTGTCACGTCACTCTTGCTCGAGAGATATGCCACCTCGACGAGGACCGAAGGCATCTCGATTCCTCGAAGAACGAGGATATTGCCCTGCCTGATCCCCCTGAACGGTATCGAGCCCATGCGGTTGAGTTCCAGCGCCATGTGACTGGCAAGCACCGAACTCATATTATAAGCATTGTTCCTCAACATGTTGTAAAGGATCTCCTCTACGTCCCCATTGAGTTCTTTTCTGTTCACATCCTCGCCGAAATCCATGTTCTCCTTTTCGGCTACTGAGGCGGCATGTTTGTCGGATGTGGCCTCTCTTGTCAGGTAATAGACCTCCGACCCCCTGAGTTTTCTTTTATTGTTCTTGTTTGGGCTGTTTAGATGGACACTTACAAAGCAGTGCCCCCCGTGCTGTTTGGCGATCTCGATCCTCCTGTAGAGACCGACATCATAGTCTCCCTTGCGCGTCAGCACCGCCTTGAATCCCCTGTGCTTCTCGATCTCCTCGGCAATCAGCTTCGACAGGGGCAGCGTGTAATATTTCTCGGACGGGCCGTACTTCGAAGACGCTCCGGGCTTGCTCCCTCCATGCCCCGGATCGATGATCACCACGTAGTCACCGCTCTGCGCGACTCTCCTCGCTTTCTCAGCCTTCTTCCGTTTCTCGGTCACGGATATCGTCCTGTTCACATCGATGACGATCCTGTGGCGCGGATGTATATTGTTGGGTTTAAGCGCAAAATGCTTGTAGCTCGACTTCGCCGGCAGGTCGATCACTACCTGTGCTCCGTTCGAGAGCCTGTTGACCCTCACCCTGTCTATGACTCCATCTCCGACCTTGAACTTACGCAGTCCCGCCGCGAGCCTCCCTTTCGGGATATCGATGACTATCCTGTTTGGGCCGCTGCGCTCGGAGACCTGGTAGATACATTCGCTGCTCATATCGAGGACGATCCTCGTGTGCTCCGGCGCCGTCCAATGACGCAGGCTTACGAGTTCTCTTCTCGGCGGAGCCGGCTCGCCGCCGGCCATGGATACAGGAAGGATTGCCGAGACAGCGATTGTAATGATTATGATACGCAGAACATGTTTCATGACGCCTCTCCTCCGCGTGCCGCTTTGTACGCTGATGCTTCATACTGCACCGCTTCACAGGCGGACCGGCCGGCCTCCGGACATGCACAGTCCGACCGCATGACGGGGGGAGCACGGTAGATGTTGCCTGCAGGGGAGCGGGTCAGTCGAAGTAGACCCCTTCGGGGATGATATAGTTCAGGGGATCCCTGTGCTGCTTCCTGAAGATCACTTCGTAATGGAGATGAGGTCCAGTCGATCTTCCAGTATTGCCGACGGCTCCGAGGATCTCTCCACGTATTATCCTCTTCCCGCGTTTGATGTATATCTTGGACAGATGAGCGTAGCGGGTCTTGAAACCGTTTCCGTGGTTCACCTCTATGGTGAGTCCCATGCTGCCGTTCTTTTTCGCCATCGTTATGACCCCGTCCGCGGAGGCCATGACAGGTGTTCCTGTCCTCGCGAAATAGTCGACACCCCTGTGGCGGGTGATCCTGCCTGTGAAAGGATCCATCCTCCGGCCGAATCTGCTCGAGAGGAATCCGCCCTTGAGCGGCCGGATCGAGGGAGTGCAGTCGCGCATCGACGCCTCTTCCTCGAGGATGCCGATGATCTCGTCGTAGCTCTGTTTCTGGAGCTCGGTCTGCCTGACAAGCATATCGAGGTCGTTCTCCAGCCCGGTAAACACGTGATCTGCCGCGCTGATCTCGCGCTTGAGAAGCTTCGGTTCTGGACCACCAACACCGACCTGCCATACATCCTCCGACAGCGGATCAAGGCTTGCCATCAGCCTCGCCCGGTTCTGGAGCTCGAAATTACTGTCCATCCTGCCCTTCAGGCCGTCGAGATCGTCCTCGAAGGAGGAGAGTCGTCCGCGCAGCTGCTCATTCTCGCGCTCCAGACCGGCCATCCGGTCCGAATCGACCCTGATTCCGGCATAGCGTACGCCTACGACGACGGTAGCCGCCAGGAACGCAATCAGGCAGAGGCCTGCCGCCAGAGCGGCGACCCTGCGTATACGGATCGTCCGCACGCCCGCGTTGTCCTCGCGGACGTACATAAAGGTATAATATCTGTCCATTTTTCCGGTCGAAGCGTTAAATGATTCCCGTTGATACCAGAAACTACGTTCGAGCCTACTCCCTGTCAAGGAGTATTTACCGCTCCTTGCATACTGCAAATCATGTACCATGAGGCACATATAAAAAAGGGCGGGGAGGGGTCTCGCGACTCCTCCCCGCCTCGGGGTCTCATCTATCTTGTTGATACGCCTAGCCTTCTACGTATCCCTGGAGATATTTACTCCTGGTGCTGTGCCTCAGCCTCAGGATCGCCTTTTCCTTGATCTGGCGGATCCTTTCCCTCGTCAGGCTCATTTTCTGCCCTATTTCCTCGAGTGTGAGAGGCTCTTCGCCCTCAAGCCCGAAGTAAAGGCCCAGAATGGTCTGCTCCCTGTCTGTAAGGGTGCTGAGCGCTTTCTGCATATCGTCGCTCAGGGCATTGGAATACGTCATCTCGTCAGGCGGCGCTTGAGTATCGTCAGCCAGGTAATCGACGAGAGAGTTCTCTTCCTGGTCGTTATTGAAGGAGGCGTCGAGGGACAGATGGCTGTTCGCTATCTGCATGGTATCCCTTACCTCTTCCTTCGACAGTTTGAGCCTCTCCGCGATCTCCTCTACTTCGGGTGTCCTGCCGAGTTCCTGATCAAGCTGCCTGGAGACCTTGCCGATCCTGTAAAGGGTCCCTGCACGGTTCAGCGGAAGCCTCACGATCCGTGACTGCTCGGCCAACGCCTGAAGCATGGCCTGCCTGATCCACCAGACCGCGTAGGATATGAATTTGAAGCCTCTCTTCTCATCAAACCTGTGGGCAGCCTTGATAAGACCCATGTTGCCCTCGTTGATGAGATCAGCCAGGGACAGGCCCTGGTTGACATACTGCTTCGCGATAGATACGACAAACCTCAGGTTCGCCTTTACCAGTGCGTGAAGCGCTTCCTCTTCTCCCTCCCTGATTCTTTCAGCA
Source organism: Candidatus Krumholzibacteriota bacterium (assembly GCA_030630165.1). GTDB lineage: Bacteria > Krumholzibacteriota > Krumholzibacteriia > Krumholzibacteriales > Krumholzibacteriaceae > JAUWCL01. The sequence goes on along the minus strand of DAOVNN010000019.1, from coordinate 5,088 downwards.
AGATCCCTTTCCTCCGCTCGCGTGAGCAGAGAAGTGTTGTTGATTTCTTTCAGGTAGAGATCGAGACTCTTCTCGCCCAAATACTCGCTATCTCTTCCTTCCGGGTACATCCTTTTCACTCCCTATACTAAATGTATTCACATTCAGCGATTATGTAAAGGTGGCTGCCTAAGATCCCTCGATATCCAGCCATCTTCTCTACAGTTTCCCTTGCCCCTTTTCCGTTTCGCCCCGAGTCAATTAAGATGCGTTCTTAATTACTCCTATTTCTGTATACACACTGGTTGGCGAATTGTTCTAAGTTTTTTTCGGTGGGGCTGTACAAGGTAAGGATGCTTATCGGCCCGACCAGGCTCGTCTAAGCACCTGACTCCAATACGTAAGACATTTTACACGAATATCAGAAGTCTGTCAATAGTAGATTACCCCTATATTTGATATTATCCGATATCCCGCCTAAAAAGGCGTTCCAGTACGGTTATTCCCCTTTATTGTCCTGAAATTTATCGTCCTTTATCGTCTCGATCTCCTCTTCCTTCAGGCGGAGCCGCTTCTCGAGTTCCTTGATTTCGGCCACAAGACGCTGGACGACCTCGTCGTCGGCGGTCTTGTTTCCGCGATGTCCCTGCTCGACGACCAGGTCATACACCCTTCCACCAATCTCGGAGAAGTGCTTCTCGATCGACCTGTTAAGCCCTGTTATCTCGATCTTTTTCTTTCCGATACGGGCCAATTCGTCGGTCTTGTCGTATGCCGTCTCGTACCATTCAACGAGGTTCTTCTTCACCTTGGTCCACAAGTCGTCCATTATCGGGCCTCCTTGACCGGCCGGGCCGGTTGTAAAAAATCTTGAAATTTAACGACCACTCTGACATATATCGCTCGAACCCAGTCGATCCACGGGGAGAGCAGCACTTGAGTGATACAGTATACTTTCTGTCCGATGCACATTTCAAGTATTCTAAACAGGACCCGCTTGAAAGCACAAAGCGTGCCCTTTTCCGTAATTTCCTGCTGTCTATAGAAGGCGCTTCGCGTCTCTATCTCGTCGGAGACATATTCGATTTCTGGTTCGAGTACCACAGCGTCATCCCGAAGTATTACGGCGATGTCCTCGATGCGATCGGAAGGCTTGCCGGAAGCGGGACGGAAGTATTCATCACCGGTGGCAATCATGATCACTGGTTCGGATCCTATCTGCCCGATACCCTCGGGGTAAAGATCCTCCCCTCTGCGACGGTCCACGAAATCCAGGGCCGCAGGGTGATGATCACCCATGGCGATAACCTTCTGCCCGGCGATTACGGCTACAAGGTTCTCAAGGCGGTTATTCGCAGCCGCCCCGTAGTGGCGATAGCAAAGCTCTTCCACCCCGATCTGCTATACGCCTTCGCCGGAGCCTTCTCGAAGACGAGCAAGGGGCTCACTCACGGCTGGACCGGCAGATGCGCCGAGAGACTTGTCGCGATGGCCCCGGATAATTTCTTCAACGAGGGTAATGACGCCTTCGTGATGGGTCACGTTCACCTGCCTCGCCTCAATGATTTCGATGGAAAGACATTCATTATCCTCGGCGACTGGGAGACGCACTTCTCCTATGCACGTCTTGAAGGCGGTCATTTCACCCTGGAGAGTTATCAGAGCGAAGGTGATACGGTCAGAGAGATCCTGTGAGCATCGCCCAGGTCGTATTCGATAGGCATATAGGCGTAATCAAACCTCAGGCTCTCCCACGCTATTCCGGCTCCCATGGTGGCGCCCTGGACGTTATACCCGCTCTTGTAGCCCAGCCTCACCATCAGCATCCTCTGGTATGAGTACTCGAGGCCGAAGTGCGTCATGACATCGTTATCGTTGGGGAATACCGCGTCCGCTGCCAGGATGAGCCCGCCGTGCAGCGCCTCTTTTCTTATCTCGTAGGCGCCGCCGAGCCTGAGCTGGAACGGAGGATAGAACTTCTCCTTGTCGAAACTCGCCTGAGGACCGAGGTTGAGCATCGATGCGGCAAGGATCAACCCCTCGATCTTCGTCCTGTGCGTAACACCGAAATCAAACGCGTATCCGGTGGCCGACTTGAAATCGATCTTTGAATAGATGATCTTGAAGGCCGCTCCAAGCGCCAGATTGGGAATGATATCCCTGGCATATCCGAGCGAAAGCGCCAGGTCGTATGGAGAGAATGTTCCGTCCGGAGTCAGAGACGGATACTCGCCGTACCGGTCGAGACTGCCGTAGTAAAGTCCTGTAAAGCTGAGCCCCGCGACTCCTCCCCACATCTCGTTCGCCACGGTAGCCTGCTCGAACCTTATATCCATCAGCCACTCGGTGTGCGTCAGGTTGAGCTCTACTTCCTCGACGGCCGCCAGTCCCGCGGGGTTCCAGTAGATACTGGTCGCGTCATCCGCCACGGCGGTGAAGGCCTCGCCCATACCTCCAGCTCTCGCTCCGTTTCCAAGCCTGAGAAACGTGAAACCCGAAGAGCCCGGTTCACCTGCCGAGGCCAGGGCTGTCATCATTATCAAAAGTGCTGCAGCCAGCAATACTGAATTGCGGGACATATTTCCTCCATTCATAGCCATCTCCATATATTGTAGTAAACAAAACCGTCCGGGTCAACCTCAACGCTTCCAGGCGACTGAACAGGATTCAGTACCTGCACGTCCGACCTGTTGAATCCCTATTTCAATATCGCGACCTTCTTCGAGCCGCTCCAGTCTTCTCCCCCGCCCTGTACGCGTACATGGCAGAGATAGATCCCGCTTGCAAGCCCTGCTGTCGGTACGCTCATCTCGAACGGTACGCCGCCCCCGGTCCATTCATGCTTCGAGGTGGAGGAATAGACCTCGGTCCCCTCGAGGTTGAACAGCCTGACGGTCACATCGGCCATGCCCGAGACGCTCAGGCGCACATTGAAGGAATTGCCTGTCGCGGGGTTCGGATAGCAGATCATTGAACTCTCGTCGGCCAGCGGACCGCTGGAGATGTCACCTTCGGGCTTGAGCTGCCTGGATGTTCCGCGCGCGTCCATCCTGTAGGCCGGCCATGCTCCCGTACCGTCCCACGGCATACCTGGATCGATCCGTGTCATCGTCGAGAATCCCGGAAAGAAGACCGTACCGGCCTGATCGGGACCGGCTATCCCGCCCGAACCTCCTGCCGTGAATATGAACATCTGCGAGCCTGCGCCTCGGGAGATGGCAGGCGTGATCGAATGATCACCTTCACCCCGCAGCGGCCATCCATCGACGAGCCGGGCATCGTATCGATATGCCCTGAGTTCGCCTGCGACATTGAAGACCGCCTCGAGATCTCCGTCCCCATCCACGTCGGCAGCAGCCGGCTGGGCGGGAGTCGTGTCAGGTTCGAGTATCACGAGATGATCCTCGAGCTCGACGGGCCATCCCGACACAGTCGTTCCGTAACCTGTAAGGAGAAACAACCCGTCACGATCGCGTATCAGTGTCTCGAGGATCCCGTCCCCGTCTATGTCAGCAAGAGACGGAGGCGAGGGCCGTTCGAATCCAGCCGCAGACGACTCGGCGCCCCTTCCGATATCGAAGTAGACGAGATCTCCACCAGGCATGGCCATGACCATGTCATCGATACCGTTGCCGTCTATATCCCCTGAGGCCGGAAGAAGCAGGTCCTCGGAACCGTAACTCCCCGTCATGCTCCACGAAGTGAGAGCCAGTCCGGGCACTGCGCTATCGTATGTCAGCTCGATATGTATGAATCTCAAATAACCATCCGGGCCGGTGGCGGCGGTGCAAAACCCGCCGGCATAGGTGCTGCTCTCGTCGACGCAGAGAACCGGATGAGCGATCACTCTGCCTGAAGTAATGACTATGCCGAACACCCCGTCGCCGGTGATGAACCCGCCCTGTATCTCATCCGCGCGAGCATGGCCGACGAGATACATCCATGACGTGTCGCCGTCGGAGACAAGAAATACCGCTTCGAGGCCCGGGTCTCCATCCGCCTCGAAAGCCATCGGCATGCTGACGATTGTTCCTTTTACATCGAGCGAACCGGGTGACGGGCCGGTATCGATCGGATACGGTGAGCCGTCGGTCCTGTACGCATGGATCCTGCCGTCACACGATCCAGCCAGTATCTCGAGGGGAGGCGTTCCATCGAGATCCGCCGCAATCGGCGTCCCCGACCATACCGCTCCCGGTATATCCGTGACCAGGTCGAAAGAGCCGTCCCACGTTTCCTCACAGGCATCCCATGCCAGGTATATCCTGCCTGTGTCGGCAGCCTGTATCAGCTCATGTTCAGCGTCCCCGTCGAGCTGAGCGATGACCGGAGAGAGATGCATCACGGTCCCGTCGATCTCGCCTGTAACGCGGGGAAGTTCCTCGCCGAACGAGATCGAGATGCCCATCACAGGGCCGGGAACCGAGAGTGCCGTAATCTCGAGATCCGTTGCAGTCCCGGTATTGGCGAAGCTGGCGGGGATCGTCCCGGGGCCGAACCCGGTGTACCAGCCGTCCCTGTATGAATCGCCCCAGCCGCCGAAGGCGTGGCTCCCGCCCGGACGGTCGAGGTCCTGAACGCCGTCCGCCTCCTCGAGGTCAACGCCGCTGATGCCCGGATTGTCGTTGGGATAGCGGCCGATGCTCAACTGGTTCCTTATAATGGTCTCATCGATGTGCCAGATCATGATACCGCTGCCGGTGTCGACGATCCTGACCTGCTCGCCGCCGACATCCTCATAATGAAACGGATTAGTAGTCGCGGTGAGAAAGAAATCGAACTCGGCTCCGAGAAGTGTGTCCTCGTTCGCGGGGATGCCGTCGCCATTCACATCGCCGAAATCGAAACGGCCGTTCATGTTTTCGTCATGCACCCTGTTCGATATAAAAAAGTACTCGGTAGGGCTTATCTCGATCCTCACAAGCGACGTGTCAGCGGGTGCCGAGGTATTGATGTCTGTGAGGTCGATCCTTCCGTCGGCATCCACAACGACAGGCTCCACCCACCCCATCAGGTATCTGTGAAAAACACAGGGAAACGCCGGTATGAACCCGGATGCGTTGTACAGACCGTAACCCATCAGGCCGAACGCCCCTATCCCCTGTGAAT
>DAOVNN010000288.1 GCA_030630165.1 Candidatus Krumholzibacteriota bacterium | reverse complement strand
TGCACGTTCTCGAGAAGAGATCCGGTTTCGTCTGGAAAAGCGCCAGCGACGGATTTCCTCACCTGTACATCTGTTCCCCGGAGGGAGAACTCGTTACCCGCCTGACCGGGGGAGACTGGTGCGTCGAACAGCTTCTCGGAGTGGACGAGCAGGCCGGTCTCGTTTATTTCATGGGGACAAAGAAGACCGTTCTCGAGAGACATCTGTACGCCGCAAGGCTGGACGGCTCAAACGCCGACGATCCGAGACGGATCACCGAGCGCGAAGGAGTGCACCGCCTCAAGCTCTCCGCTGACAGCAGCATCTATATAGACACATTCAGCAATGACTTCACCCCGCCGCAGGTCAGCCTGCACAGGGCGGACGGATCCCGGATCACCTGGTTGGAGGAGAACGCGTTGGAACCGGGGCACCCCTATTACCCGTACTCGGACAGGCATGCCGGGGTGGTGTACGGGACGATCAAAGCCGAAGACGGCCAGGACCTCCATTACAGCCTGATAAAGCCGGTGCCATTCGATCCCGATAAGAAATATCCCGTGTTCATAGACTGTTACGGCGGCCCTCGCGGGCAGCAGGTCATGAATAGATGGAGCGGGGTATGGAGCCTGTACAACACGTACCTCGCGCAGAACGGATACGTCGTCTTTACCCTCGACAACCGCGGGACCGGACACAGGGGAATACAGTTCGACGATCCGATCTACGGGCAGCTCGGCAAGATCGAAGCCGAAGATCAGGCGACCGGCGTCAGGTTCCTCAGGACCCTCCCCTGGGTCGACCCGGAGCGGACAGGCATCTTCGGCTGGAGCTACGGTGGGTACATGGTCCTGATGACGATGGCGAAAGAGCCCGAGCTTTTCCGCGCCGGCGCCGCGGTCGCGCCGGTCACCGACTACCGGCTCTACGACACCCATTACACCGAGCGATACCTCGGCCACCCGGACGAGAACGGCGCCGGCTACGATGCGACCTCCGTATTCCCGTACCTGGACGGCCTCAGCGGCCCCCTGCTGGTCATCCACGGCATGGCCGACGACAACGTCCTCTTCACCAACAGCACACGGCTGTTCGCGGAACTTCAGGACAGTGCGATCCCGTTCGAGATGATGACCTACCCGGGCAAGAAGCACAGCATCACGGGCAAGGCGACGCGCACCCATCTTTTCGAGACGGTCACGAGGTTCATGGACAGGCATCTGAAGGAGTAGGAGCCGCTCGGGCTATCAGGGGAGCCTCGCCAGCCATTGCCAGGCGGGGGCGATCAGAAGCTTCTGGTCTTCGTTGGTCAGAAGCCTGAACTCGTTTCCTTCGCCCACAAGCTGGACCGCCGGCACTTTGAGCTGCTTCTGAAACCTCAGCAGGCCGGCGGAGGCTTTCCCGTCGGAAAGCTTCGTCTCTATCAATAAACGGGGCCTTCTACCGTCCGCGATCAGGAAGTCCACTTCCCGCTTCTCCCTGTCCCGGACGAAATGCAGCGAGAAACTGCCGTATCCGATGTCGTTCCAGTTGGAGACCGCCCGCAGAAGTTCCAGCGCTACCATGTTCTCAAATCTGGCAGCCGGATCGTCAATGAGAGCGTAATTGTAGAGGTATGCTTTTGTCTCTTTTCTTATCCCCCTGACTATCCTCGGCGTCCATGTCGGGATGCTGAACAGCATGTAGAATCGCTCAAGCACGGATATCCAGTTTTTAACGGTGTTATACGCTACGTGAAGATCCTCCGAAAGTGAATTGACGGACAGCGGGCTTCCGATCTTGGACGGAAGCAGTGAGTACAGTATCTCCATATCATCCACAAGGCGCACTCCCGTCAGGTCTCTCACGTCTTCGCGCAGGAGCGTGCCGGAGTACGAATCGGACCAGCGGCGAAAGGCTGTCGGTTTTGCCGCGAGGTATGGTTCCGGAAATCCGCTGAACTGCTCGAGCCTGCGCCATATAGTCTCGAGTTTGTCGGATCCTTCCGTGATGACGGCCAGGGGGTCCCGGAAGAATTCGTCGAATGAGGCCCTCCGTTCCGCGAGCTCCGCCAGAGTGAACGGCCAGAGTCGGAACTGGAAATACCTGCCGGCGAGAGAATCTCCCCCCCTCTGGTAAATGTCCATCCGGCCGCTCCCCATCACGAGGAACAGGAAGGACTCGTGAAACGTGTCGTATACACCTTTCAGGTAGTTCTTCCACTGCCGGTATTTATGGATCTCGTCGAGCAGGACAAGAGGCGGCGAATCGTCTTTTCTCGGCAGCTCTTCGAAAAAGAAAGGATCATTTACAAGCCGCGATTTGTTGCGGGGAACATCCCAGTTGAAATAAAGATTGTTCGAGTAGCCTTCGGCGATCATCCTGCCCAGCGTCGTCTTCCCCGACTGGCGGGGACCGCTCAGGAATATCATATGCTTGTCGCCGGACAACCGGTCCCAGATCGACTTATACAGCGGTCTTTCAATCATATCTATATTTTACACGCTATTGAAAAATAGTCAAGGCTATTTTTCAATACGCTGAAATAAAGGGGATGTCTCTTTCCAGGAGCCGGAAAACGGTTCTATTTCAATTCATCGAGCCCCAGCTCGTCCAGCACCCAGCCCAGATCATACTCTACACCTTTCTGGATGCGCATCTTGTCGATTCCATGCAGATGGCCTTTTATCAATTCGACCAGTTTCGGGCGCATGGCCGGGATCTTCGAGGCCTCGCGGGGCGTCATGTCGTCGAGCATCGGTACCGGGACATCGATAAAATCGGAATACAGCTTCTTATACATGTTCTCCACCGCAATCTTTTCGACCTCGGGGGGAACCTTCGCGGAAGGACCTTCAGGTTCATCATGCGGACCGGGATACTTGTCCATAAGCTCCTTGAGCGGGATTATCTCCTCGTCCTCCAGCACGATCATATCCCCGAAGTAAGAAAGGGTCAGTTTCCCCGCGAACTCGTGCAGGGCCCGCCTCCTGGTCTCCACCGCCAGCCGGGTATCCGACAGATACAACGACCCCAGAACGCCCACGGCCTCTTCGTCGTCATCGTGCTGGATCAGACCGTCGATCTCCTTCTCCGCGTCCCTCGCCTCTCCCCTTCTAAGCCAGGTGTACAGGGCTGTTTCGGGAGGGAATTCCTGACCCGGATCGAAGTCATCCTCGATCTCGAAATCGGGCTTTTCCCCGATCACCGCCTCTATCTTCCCCCGTGGCGCGAGCAGCCCGTAATACGCCCTGCACAGATCGGCGTCCATCGAGGCGATCATCCGTTCCCGCCAGGCATCGCTGATATCGGCGATCAGTTGACGCGCTTCGTTAAAGTGCCGCGCGAGGTATTGCCTGACGGCCTCATCCGATCCGGAACCCAGCGACTCCTCAGCGAGATCACGGATCTCCCGCAGGAAGGAATCCGCATGCTCGTCCGGCAGGATCCACCCGACGCAGGTAGTGCGCGTCAAATATGGGTAATGGGTCATCCATACTACGACCTTGTCGAATCTCGCCGCGCTCCCCGCGAGGCTGCGGTCGAATACGACAAAACGCCCTCTTTCCCCGTCGAGAAGGTCGATGCACTCCATGGACTTGTCGCCGAGTATCTTCTGCACTTCGATTATTCCCGGCAGAGAGCGGCACCGGTACTGCGCCATGTAGCGTTCGTCGTTGTTGAGCCCGGGCCATCCCCTATCACTCCATTTCGACGCCAGGGAAGCGTGTTCTTCGGAATCGCCCATAGCCAGATAATCCAGGAGCGCCAGCTCAGCGCCGGAAGCGAATGCCGACTCCCCGTCGGACATCGCGGGAGTAAGGCTTTCGGCTTTGCGGATGAATTCCCCGTCGCCCACGGCTGCGATCACATATTTCGTCGCTTTCATGTTCCAGGACGACTCGAT
>DAOVNN010000328.1 GCA_030630165.1 Candidatus Krumholzibacteriota bacterium | reverse complement strand
GGTATATCCCGCGGAAGGTCCGTGACGAGGTCTACGCCCGCGACAAGGGGCAATGTGCATATGTCTCTTCCGAGGGCAGGAAATGCGGCTCGAAGTGGGACCTGCAGATAGACCATATCGTCCCCTTTGCCCGGGGCGGGGACAACTCGCCTTCGAACCTCAGGCTGCTCTGCGGGAAACACAACAGGCTCGAGGCGGAACGGGCCTACGGAAAGAAACATATAGAGCAATATATTAAGGAGCGTGGGGATAGACAGACGGAACGGCACGGGAAAAAGCACATTGATCAGTATGTCAAAGAGTCCAGGGAGAAGTACATGGGCCGGTATCGTGATTGTGTAATCCATTTAAAGCCGGCCATCAGAGTCTCGGATCTCTCTTCAATCGAGCTACATCCATATCTATTTTCTTAAAAGAGATACGCCCTGGAAAACACAGAGCGAACACGGAGCGAAAGAGGTTTACTAACGGTGCACTTCGAGGGTATATAATCAATGTCCTGTCGGGGGATCACGACCTGTCAGGGGAATACCATCACTAAAGAAATCACCCGATGGAGGAATCTTCACGGCTGTTCAGCGAAAGTCACGATATGAAAAATCAGTTTATTAGAAGTGTTGCGGTCGCGCTGATCCTGCTCCCGCTTCTCGCCGGATGCAGCGAGAAATCGACCATCGATATCACAAGGGAAACATTCGACGCGATAGCGGACGATGCTGTCTCCCTCTACACCGGGATTCATCCGCTGCGTGCCTCGAGACTCGGCATCGTGGCCGCCGATTCACTCCTCTTCACATTCTCTCCCGACGAGATAGAGCACGCTATGACGGCGATAGATGCGTTGATGACTGCTGTCTCATCCCTCGCGGCGAACGATCTCGACGACAACAGGATCGATGAATCTATCCTGCTCAGAGACTGGATGAAGGGCGAACGTTTCGTTTTCACACAATCGCGCACCTGTCTCGACAATCCTCTGCTGTTCTGCTGGATGATCGAGGAAGCGCTGATGGGAATTCCATCGAGGCCTTACCCCCCTGCTGACGGTGAGAGGCGGGCCTGGGCGATCCGGATCAGCAATCTCCCCGTCCTGGTCGAAAACGCATCTAAATTCCTCAGGAAACCGGGAGGCATCCATCTCGAGGAAACAGCTAAGAGGCTCGAGTCTCTCTCTGGCAGGATACCGCGTCTTGCCCGGATCGCGGAAGAGCGGTACGGGGAACCGGTCAGCGAGCTGGAGCAGGCCCGTGGTGCAGTCCGAAGATACAGAGAGATCATCGACTCCCTTCGCGAGGTAAGAACGAGCAGCAGACAGATAATGGGAATGGAAGAGCTCTCGAGGATCCTCCAGTATTCGGAGCATCTCGACTTCGACCCGGCGAAGATGATCGCCGAGGCTGAGAAGATAACCAGGCGGCTGTCCAGGCAGTTGGCACCCAGGAGCATCGCTGTGACCGATCCCGCAGCAGAGTACATAACAATATCAACGGATATGGCGGATTCTCTACTCAATGGCCTCGAAGACGGAATATCCTCGAGGCGGACCTTCGGCATGAAGAAGAATCCACGCTCGCCGGTAGGCGGATACGAAGAGATATGGAAACCTCTGAGGGTCCCGGTGAATCCCTTCCTCACCCTTCCGGTCATTCCCGAAAGGGATATTCGGTGGACCTTCGGATCGGGAAAGCGCGGCAACTGCGTCCCCACAGTCTACGTTCCGGACGGACGGGAATATTCACTCGATCAGCTGAAATACGATCTTCTGCTCACTTCATCATTGATGTCCGCTCCCGACAGAAAGATGTGCCGGAACGAATCACCCGTCAGAAGGATTTTCGGGTCGGAGACGTACAGATACGCATGGAAGACCCACAATTCGACCGACCTGACCGCACTGATCCCCGAGCGGAGGATACAGCTGAACAGGTTCCAGACCACCGAACGTGTGGCTGCCCTGGCGAGGATGATCCTCGTGTTTCGGCTGTATTCGGGAAAATTCACAACCGAAGCGGCGAGGGAATACGCCGGAGAGTTGATCCCATTCGACGTGGCAGGGATAGAAAATGAGGTCATCCTCGCCTCGATCTCCCCGGTGTCCGCATTCGAGGGGATAGCGTTCATGACGGCCGAAACGATGGTGAAGACTGCTACGATCGACCGTTCGGGAGGAAAGCCGCGTGAGAAGGTCAGGAAGCTGCTGCTCGACTCCACCGGCATGCCTCCCTACCTCCTGATGAAGAGGATGTCCCCTTGAAACATAACCGGCGCTGTCTCGTAAATATATATACGGAGGTATACAATGTATCGAATCAGAATCTTCTGCGCCGCTGCGGCGGCGTTACTTCTTCTGACAGCTCTTCCCGCCGCCGGCGGAGAGATCGAGCGTGATTTCAACGAGAGCTTTGAGGTCGAACGCGGCTTTGCGCTGAGACTGAGGCACGGCGACGGAGATGTCACGATAACACCGTGGGACAAGGATGTCATCGAGATCACGGTCCGTTACCACGCCGAGCGCAAGGGCATCGGCGGCGATTCGAAGCTGGATTTCGATGTCACGTTCGAGGAAAAAAACGGCGTGATTGAGGTAACAGGCAAGGAACCCAGGAGCATGTTCATGGGCCTGCATATCTTCATCCTCAAGGAATACACATATACGATCTCGGCTCCCCGTTATATCGAACTCGATCTGCATGGTGACGATGGAAACATAGATATTGAGAGATGGAGCGGTCAGATCGAGATCAAACTCGACGACGGCGAAATCAACCTCTACGAATGTGAACCCGGGAAGACAAGGATCCGGGCGGCTGACGGCGATATCTCTCTCGACGGTTATTCGGGTTCCCTCGATATCATCGGAGACGATGGGGACCTCGACGTAAACCGGGGGAAATTTACTGAATGCCGCATCCAGCTGTCCGACGGTGATATCCGGATCCGTGACTCGGAGGGTGATTTCTACATCGAGGTCGATGATGGAAGGACCGAGCTTCTTCGCATCCAGACAAACATCATGGATCTCAAGTCGGAGGACGGAGACTTTGACATCGAGCTGCTCAAGACCGGCAAGCTCGACCTCGAAGTCAGGACCGAAGACGGAGATATAAAAGTAGGCCTGCAGAGAGGGATTTCAGCCTCCTTCTCGATCGACGTCGATGACGGCAGGATACGTACTGACCTGTCTTCCGCGAAGGACGTTCAGGAGGGAGACAGCTGGATGTCCGGAAAACTTGGAAAGGGAAAAGGCAAGATCAGGATACGTACTGACCTGTCTTCCGCGAAGGACGTTCAGGAGG
>DAOVNN010000373.1 GCA_030630165.1 Candidatus Krumholzibacteriota bacterium | reverse complement strand
CGGTGCCCGGGCGAAAAGGACTGTCTATGTCGATCCAGAAATTGAATCTCTCCGCGAAGTGTGACTCAACGGCATGATTGAGAGCATTGCCGCGACCTGCTCCCAGATGAAAGGCTCCTGAGTAATAATGGTTGATCGGAGAATGCAGCGGGCTGTCGATGAGCGACCACCTTATCGAGGAGTAGAAGTTCCTGGAAGCCTTGATACGCGGACTGTCCCCTCTATGGTATATGCCGCCCCAGTGATATTTGAATTCGTGCAGATAGCCTGTATTCCAGCTCTCTCCGCGTTCGGGAGCGAGAATAAGCCCCGGCTGGCAGTACTCCCAGCCGTTAGAAACCAGTGGACGCGCGAAACAGCGGAAGTTCAAAGGAGTCTCGACGACGATGAACCGGTCATACGGATAGTCAAGCCCGACTTTCGAATCCGCATATTCCTGCAATTCCCTTATTAACGCGGGAATCGTATCGGTATGCTCTTTATAGTAATCCATGAAGTAGTCGTCCGGACACAGAGTCCAGAGTGAATACTCGATCGAATCGACACACGTCGACCTGGAGATATATTTCCCGACTGCCAGGGTCGCGCCGGGCAGAGGATCATCTGGAACGAATTCGAAGACACCTCCGGAATCTGATGTCACCGTTCCCTGAGAGATTGCGCGCAGGCCTTTTTTTACGGTGATCTTCAATTTATGCTCTGCGAAGAACCTGTTTTCCAGTCCGGGGTCCTGGCCTCCACGGACAATGCCCGGAGCCGGGTACCACATAGCATGAGGAAGAAGGAGAAGATAATCATCCGTGACGAATGAAAACTGCCTTCTGTAATGAAATCGGGAATATTTGAACTGCAGACCAAACATGAAGTCACGCTTGATATCCTCATAGCCTATATATCCACGCCACCGTATGGATTCGTCAGCATCCGGGAAACAGGCACGGTCCTCTATACTTCCCCTGCACACCACCGTAATCGTGTCGGTTGCCCCCGGTATCAACTCTTTTTCAGGATGGATATCGATGACGTGCATCGTCCGTTCAAATTCGAGACCTATGCCGTCTGACATTATCGATAAAACATCAAGTCCGGGATTCAGATTGAACAGATATCTCTCTATGGCATCATCCGTATCATTGAGCAGCACTACCCGCGTCGTGATATCGAGTTCACTGCCGTTGTGCGCAAGGTCGATATCAAAGGAGCGGGGCGTCACCATCTGTTCGGACCTGAAGCCGCAGGCAGCCTCCATCATCTCCGCTCTCAGCGATATTCCATCCGTGTGATACCTGATAAACCCGACGAGGAGGATTATCGATGCCGCGACTATAAGAGGGACAGAGACGGTCATGGCTGACGATACCAGCTTCGACTGCTTCGGCCTGTTGAGAGCCAAATAGGCTGACAGGTACATCCCTATCCCTGCCAGAAGAAATGCCGATCTCTGCGTAATCGTAAGGAACTGTTTCGCGAGGCCGGTATACTCGGAGAGTAAAAGAGGGATCCTGAACGCCGCTGCATCGAACGCATAGAAGAACTTATCCGCCGCCAGCACGATGAAAAACGCCATCACGCCCAGTGTGACGATGAATGTCAGAGCCTTGTTCCCCAGTGCAGCCTGAAAGAGCGAAGCCGAGCCGGCAAAAAAAACGAATGAAGGCAGGCAGATAAGAAATGGATACACAATATAAGCCGTATAGGTAACATCCGCACCTGAAAAGACGAGGTGGTAAATATATGTCACCACAAGCACGGATACTGTGTGGATCAGAAACGGCAGCGATAGTCCGCCGATCTTTCCCGCCAGGTACTCCAGTATACAGAAATCCCTCGAGAAGACTGCCTCTTTTGAATCAAGACTGCGGTCGCGGTAGATGGAATCCGCCGCAATCAGTCCTCCGGTAACGGAAATGATGATATTGGAATAGAGCAGACTGATGTACGGAAATGATGACGGGATTTCACTGATTCCGGGATAAAACAGCGGTGCACCCTTCATCGCCAGGCTCCGCATCAGATACGCGGTTATCAGGGCCGCCAGGTTGAGCATCACGGCGATGCGGAATGTCCACCCCCGCATGATGACTTTCGCCTCATAGCGCGTTATGGACCAGATCCTGAAGATAGAATCGGACATGTCTTCCAATGTTCGGGGCGGGGTCCCTGAAATCTTCTACTTCAGCCCGGCACGCAGGATGTTATGGATGTGAATCAGTCCCTCGAGTTTCCCTTCCTCGTCTACGACGAAGAAATGGGTGATCGGTCCCTTCGGATTCATCTCCATCTGATCGAGCGCCTCGACTGCGAGAACCCCGGCACCGATCGTGAGTGGAGATTTCGTCATCAGTCCCGATACGGGAAGCCCGAGCGCGTCGGGATTCTTTACCAATATCCTCTTCAGATCGCCGTCGGTGATGATCCCTTCGAGTTTTCCATCGACATCTATAACGGCGGTGCAGCCTACATGCTTGTCCATTATCTCGCTCAGCGCGTCGCGAAGCGGAGTCTCGAGCCCGACCGAGGGGACATCGTCGCCCTTGTGCATAAGCTCGCCGACGGTGAGATTCAGGCGCCTGCCCAGCACGCCGCT
>DAOVNN010000037.1 GCA_030630165.1 Candidatus Krumholzibacteriota bacterium | reverse complement strand
TGACAGGGTGGAGCTGCGAGTCAGGTCGGGTAATGGGGGGAACGGGTGCGTTTCCTTCAGGCGGGAGAAGTTCATCCCCCGCGGAGGGCCCGACGGCGGTGACGGCGGCAGGGGCGGAGATGTCATCATAAGGGTACAGTCGCAGATGAGGACCCTGCTCGATCTGAGGTACAAGCGTGTATACGCCGCGAAGAACGGCAGGCCGGGAGAGGGTGTGCGAAAGACCGGAAAGAGCTCCCCGCCGGTGATAGTCAATGTGCCACCCGGAACATTGATAGAGGATATTGATACGGGTCAGACGGTGGCCGACCTGACCGGTGATTATGACGAGATAACCGTAGTCACCGGTGGAAGGGGCGGCCAGGGGAACTGGCACTTCAGGACCTCGAGGGATCAGGCTCCCAGGAGAGCGATGCCCGGCGCGCCGGGCGATGAGAGAAATCTCAGGTTGACTCTCAAGCTGATCGCCGATGTCGGACTCGTCGGCCTCCCCAACGCGGGCAAATCGACGCTGCTGCGCTCGGTGAGCGAGGCGAATCCGGTCGTGGCAGAATATCCGTTCTCGACCACCTCGCCCAACCTCGGCATCGTGAAGATCGACGAGATGGCATCTTTCTGCATGGTAGATATCCCCGGCCTGATAGAAGGGGCGCACGAGGGAAAGGGGCTCGGTCTCGAGTTCCTGCGCCATGTCGAGAGGTGCAGGGTGCTCTGCTTCATCCTCGATGCCGCCTCTCATGAGGCCTCAGCAGACGAAGCATATCGCCAGTTGATATCGGAGCTCGGGCAGTACAGCGCGGCGCTTCTGGAGAGGCCGCGTTTTGTCGCCCTCAACAAGGTCGATCTTCTTCCCGGAGGCAAAGGTGAAGTGGAGTTCAGCCCTGAAGGGGAGGAGAGGATACATATCATCTCGGCCCTGGCTCGAAGCGGACTGGACGAACTGATGCGCGAGTTCTACACCGCGGTTCTCGAGGCGCAGAAGTCAGAGGAAGAGTGACGCCGCCTACTCCGGATCGCTTATCGCCCCCATAAAGAGTATCAGCCCCGTATCATCGTCGACGATGGCGATGAGGAAAGGTCTGTCCACGACCATGTGGAAAGGATCCCCAACGGGCATCGCCGATGTCAGCTTCATCTTGATCGCTGTCGCGGCTGCCGCTTCGGTTCCCTTCTCGTTCACCTCGACGACAGCCTTGTGAAATACGTCGCTGATGTAGACGTCGCCCGGACTGCATTCGCATAACTTGGTGAAATCCGCGCTGCGATCGAATGCTTCCTTCATCCCCATGCCGGAGAGGGTCCCGTTGAGTCTCGAGAAGTATTCCGCCCTGAACCGCGGCAGCTCGATAGTACCGTCGCGTCCGGCCAGCGAGGAGATCCATGTTACCCAGCTATCTGGCGTCAGCTTTTCCATCAGGCCGGCAAGTGTGTTCTCACCGGTGGGGAGAAAGACATACATAGAACTCCCGCCTCCCGCGGGATCCTCTTCGGCGGCGGCATTTCCGTATGGCAGCCTGACTGCCTGGAACAGCTCGTTACCTTGACAGACGAGTTCTCCGGTGCGTTTCATCATCGGAACAGTCTTTTCGCCATCCGGTGAATAGAACGGTTTATCCCGGGTGTTGTCCTCGTCGAATTCGATGGTCCATTCACCCTTGAAGTAGATCGCGTTCACGAGGATCGCGATATCGGCCGGATCTACCGAATCGATGATCGAGGGGATCATTCCTTCGGTCCTTTCCTTGACCCACCCGTTGATCTCCTTTTCGGTCTCGAGCTTGAACACGCCGGCGCCGAAATACTTCTCGTTCCGTTTGACGAATTCTTTCCTGAACGGGAACCCTTCCTTGAGCCAGAGTGAATTGGCGATCGACAGGGTAATGCCGGCGCCCGCATCGGACAGCCTGGCGACAAGCGTTCCGTTCGCCGAGTTATAGCCGCCGAGGTCCATCGAGGCGGCGCCGAGCATTCCGGCCATCTCCGAGGCGGTCGATCCGTCTGCTCCGTTATATGCCATGCCCAGACACAGGGCCACGCTGACGGGGGAGACGAATATGTTGTCGCCTTCGCCTGACACTGATTCCCGTAAAAAGAGATCGATGCCGAACCGGTTGTATCCCGAAACGAGGGCATCGGTGCTTACCGGCTCGATCTCCGTCCCGGTTTCAGCGCATGCAAACGAGATAGTGAGACCTGTCATAAGAAGAATGAATAGAAAAGCGGGTCGAAACAGACGTTTCATCATATTCCTCCATCTGGCGTTACAATATGGAACTGACACGATTATAAGAGATTGCCGGAGTCCATAATATATTCTACAGCCGAACCGGCTTTCGATTCCATGAAAAGAAACAGGCATAATGAAAACACTCTAATCAAGAACAATTCTTCCATATTGACTTTTTCGCAACTTTATGGTACAATATGGCTTGTCTTGATTCCCTGTGACTTCTCATGAGGGTATCAGGATTGGTGTATTTTCTAAATTCACTTTCATTTTTCAGTCTTGTCGGCGTACTGCCGAAGGAGGACAATATGAAAAAGGTGCTAACGTGCATCGTAGCAGCTGCAGTCTTGATGGTCCTTTCAGGAGCCTCCATGGCAGCTGTCGGTTGGTCGGGTAACATCTGGCCCGTTCACGGAACCTCTGTTACCGAGGGTGCCGATGTCGGTGTCTATTACCAGGTATGGAAAGAAGGCGTCACCGAGGGTGAGGGAGCCGGAGCCGGTCTGGCTACAACTCTCTTCTACGGCCCCAACGGTGGTCCGTACACCTCGTTAGCCATGGGTTACATTGGCGAGGTCGGTAATAATGACGAGTACAGCGCTAACATTCCCGCGCTGGCTCTCGAGGGGAACTCGGAACTCTGGTTCTACTGCGAGGTCTACGATTCGACCGACGCTTCGACCGCTCAGGGTCAGGATCAGAACAGCAACGATCCCCCGTTCGTACTCAACATCACCGCGTCCCTCGGCCAGGACGTGATGGTATATTTCCGTATCTGCCTGGCCCCGGACGGCGATCCTGACTACGATCCCACTCCAGGAGACGTATGCGTAGTAGGAGATGCCGCGGAGCTGACAGCCTGGGGCGCCGGTGTTCCCATGGTTCAGCCCTGCCCTGGACACAGCCCGCTTTACTACGAAGTCGGTATTCTGTTCGCTGCAGGCGGCAATCCCGCTATTCAGTACAAGTACAAGAAGAACGACTGCGTAAACTGGGAGTCGGTCGGTAACAGGATGGATACCATTGACGATACCGGTCCTACGTACATAATCCCGTGGGTGGACCACTGGAACAATTACGTGGGGGACGACTGTCCTCTGTGCGGAATAGGCACAGAAGAGTCGACATGGGGTGCGATCAAGAAGATCCATAACTAGGACAACCTGATCGTCGAGGGGATGCCTTCTGTCAACTGACTACTGAAGGTATCCCCTTTTCTCTTTCAACTGGATTTTTCAGGCAGCGGAAAGTGCTGTCGCCTTTCTGACATCAATGTGTCCGGGGCGTGACGGAGCGCCTGGTCTGGCAGAGCTCTTCTGGAGGAACAATGAAACCCAGGTCACCCCTAGCCTGTCTTCTTGCTGTACCGGTCTTACTTTCGCTGCTGTCCGGTCCGGCGCTCACTGCGCAGAAGCCGGTCACTCTCGATCTGCTGGGCGGTTCCTCTCAGGCACCCCTGTTCCGCTGGGGGCGCGAGCACGTCAGGGCAGTCGACGATGTTCTCGATGTGCCCGCTGGATTCGAGGGAGCCGATATCCTCGCATTTTATTTCAGCGAGGCGGGGGGGGAACTGGTATTCAGGGTCAGCATGGCCCGCATGATCGATTCTGCCGGAGGAGTGGACCTCTTCAGTAGGGATGAGCCCGGGATCATCGTCCTTGTCGATTACGAGGACGGTGGAGGATCTACCCTTCCGGCGGGTATTTCAGGTTCCGCATCGATAGCCTGGGACGAGGCAGTCATTCTATCTCCCCATTCACAGGACCCCTCTCTTCGGGCGCTTTCGTTCTCCGCGGCTGAAGTCGGCGCGGCCCCCGTTCTCACGAGGGCCCTGGTCAACACCAGGGGGGAGTATCTCGAGGGAGCGGTCGCCGTTTCACCGTCATTCTCCGCGGCGGCTCTTCGCGCATCGAAGATGCCTGCCGCTCCTGCCGGTACACTGGTCACCTTCGAGGTGATCTCGGTCTCCGGGGGCAGAATCATCGACAGGCTTTCGGCCGATTCATGGTCGCCGCTGTCGCCCGGCGCGAACTGCGCATTCGTACATCACGGGAACCAGGGACTTGCCTACAGCGACGTCTTCTGGGGAAGGTACGACGACCTCGACGGCAGCGGCTTCGACGAGCAGCTCGAGATCCACGAAGCGACCTCTATCCCTGGAAACTTTCATCTCTGCGGACCGCTTCAGACCTCGACCGAGTGGGATGCCAACAACGGCGATCCAGGTGATTTCAACGGATGGCTCGCGTCGGGCGTAACGGCCGGCTGGGCCGGTATGGTCAGCTCGGCGTGGGGCCAGCACATGATGCCGTTCGTCCAGAACTCGATGAACGACTGGGCCGTCAATATCCAGACCCAGATGACAGACACGAGATACGGTTATTATCCGCGTGTCGCCTGGGTGCCGGAGAGGGTCTGGCTCGATCCCGTCGCCTATCCCGATGCCGGGGTGATCGACAACCTTATCGACAACTGGGAGACCCACGGCATATGGGCAGTCATCCTCGACGACGACGTCCACTGCCAGGGCTACGACAATCACCAGATCCACCAGTTCAGCGGAAGCACGCTGAAGGTCTTCCCTCGCGACCGTAACTTCACAGGAAATATTGTCGGCGGAAACGGCGCGGCAGCGCTGCAGATACTTACAGATCTTCACAATTCCGGTAACGGCGACTACCGCATCGCTCTTTACGCCGAGGACTGGGAGGCGGCAGCCGAGATGGGAAGCTGGGCAGTGTCGACGCCGAACGCCAAGGAGACATACGACTGGTTCATAAACAAGTGCTCAGAGGAAAGCGCCTGGATATCGGTATGGAAGGTCGCCGACGCTGTGCTCAATGCGGACTTCAGCGGCAGCTCATCATTCAACGTCACATACGGCACATACAATGAGATCGGCGGGACCGCCGGGTACGGCGGCGGGAACAACGGCTGGTATACCCACTACGCCGGATACATCCCGTATTCCTCCGGCGGCGATGGAAACGGACTCTGCGACGCCGGGCGCGGAGGAAACTGCAAGGACCATGGAACGATATGGAACGACGCGTATACCGCCCTCACATCCGCCCCTGACAACAATATCTCGCAGGGCGGATGGTACACACTGATGATGAACCTCCATGAGACGGGCTGGCACGACGGTATGGGAGGGGACATAAGCGGCTGGCAGCTCCTCTACTCCGGACATATCAAGAACACAAACATGTATGCCGAGGCTGCTCACTGGGCGAACGGCGAGTATGCCGCTGTGACCGGAGCATACTTCGCGGACATCGACAACGATGGGTGGAACGAGCTCGTCATGCACAACGATCGCGTTTTCGCCATATTCGAGGGGACAGGTGGCCGGGCTACGAATATCTTCGCGAAGGGAGCCGGATACGGCTTCTCCATCGTCGGAGTCGACATGGCGTACTGGGCCGGAACGGAGGGCGACTACAACGACGTCAACCACGTCGGCCTGCTCAGCGACGTAGGGCCGGACTACCAGCACAACCAGTACGATATAACGATCCTTCAGCCGACAGGTACTACGGTAGAGGTGGAGATGACCCACCAGGGAGTTCGCAAACTGGTCAAACTGACAGCCGGACAGCCCTATATGGACATAATATACGAGGTCGGACAGTCAACGCAGTATGTCAAGAACGGGTACTCGCCCGGACTGGTCGATCTTCTCTGGAACGCGCAGATGGACCGCATCTGGGTGAGCGACGCAGCCTATTACGGCCAGCGCAACCCTAACAACGGTGCTACAGCGGCGATCATTTCGGGGCAGGCCGGGGCGTCGCATAATTTCGATTTCTCCGGCAGGATAATGAAAGGTGACGAGATCTTCGGCAGCGGCGTATTCGAGTTTCTCTTCTACGCCGGTACGACGAGCGTACCCGACGGGACGGGAGAGATCGCCGAGCTCCGTGCACTGGCTGGACTGACCGATACGATAGGTCCCGGCCCGGTATCGGCGACATATTTCCCCGGTTCTGACAAGCTCAAGCTCGAGTTCAACCAGGTCACCGATTATTCGACGTTTGTCGTAACCGGGGTCTCGATCGACGACGATAATGACGGGATCCCTGATCTGACCCTCTCATCTGGAACGACTGTGATAGAGATATCGAGTTCCTTCCATCTGACGCTGCAGCTCGACTCTTCGGACGCTGCCGCCCTCGAAGCACTTGATACCGGAGCGATGGAACTTATGCTGGCCGCTTCCACAGCTTTCGATATAAACGGCAATCCCAACTATCAGGTCACCAACGAGGATGACATATCGGTCTCTTACGGTCCCGAGACTCTTGTGACGATAGACGGGTTCATCGATACGGACGAATGGGACGAGTGCCGCATGGCGGTCGCAGATTCAAACGACTCGGAATGGACCGCCGCGAACGAGATCGACGCCCTATACGTCACATGGGATTCTACATATCTCTATGTCGCACTCGACGGGATAGTCGGCGGCAACAGCTGGCTGATCTACTTCGACACCGATCCGGGCGGCCCGAACGGCCAGACCGACCTCACCGCTATCGACAGCTGGGAGAGGGGTGCGGTCTTTACCGCTTCAGGGTTCAAGGCCGACTACCAGTACGGCTGCTATCAGCACCAGGGCCAGTACGACGGTGACTCGTTCTGGAGGATAGAGAGCTCGACCACCACGACATCCCTTTCAGACTCGATATTCTCGGATTTCGACTCGCAGCACGTCAACGGTGACCTCGGGGGGAGCGAGCTGGCGATTCCGTGGGATGTACTCTTCGGACTCGGACACAACAGCGTGCCGGCGGGCGCATCCATCTCGATAGTCGCTTCGATCTGCTGGGACCCCGAGCCGGACGGTGAACTCGGTGGAGATTCTGCGCCGAACAATATATCGGCACTCCTGCCGACGATCGACAATGTCCATACATTCATCGTCGACAACAACAGCGACGGTGTTCCCGACGAGGCGGAGGACCTGATTGCGCCGACCATCGAATATGCCAACAGAGATGCTGCCAGCGACAGCCTCGTAAACGTGCTGTTCAGCGAGGAAGTTGAGGAGACGGGTGCGGAGAACCATGCGTACTATGCGGTCTACCAGACCGCCGTACCGTCGAACACGGTGCCGGTCCTTTCCGCAATACTCCAGCCCGACGGCAGGACGGTCCAGCTCGCGCTGGGGTATCCGATCGGAAACGGTTACTCTGTCTCTGTCAGTGGTGTCACGGATGTTTCCTGTTACATGAACGCGATTATACCTGGCAGCAGCTACATGATACGCGGATCGATAACTGGAGACGACGGCCGTCCGGTCAGGTATCCGGCCCATCTCTACCAGAACTTCCCCAACCCGTTCAACCCTGTAACCGTGATAAGATTCGACGTGCCGGGAAGGGTAGAAGGAAGCGGTGAGACTTACTCGGCGACCAGCAGCCGGGTTGTGATCAATGTCTATAACGTACGGGGGAGGCTCGTGAAGAGGCTCGTCGACAGGTCTATGCCGGCAGGGCCGGCTCAGGTGACCTGGGACGGAAAGAGCGACAGCGGAGCCGCGGTCTCTTCGGGAATATATTTCCTCAGGATGATTACGGGACAGCAGCGCCATACACTCAAGATGGTGCTTTTGAGATGATGAGAAAGAGGGCAGTCAGAAAGGGACTCTTGAAGGAAGGGGACGCAGAGAGATGAAATACAGAAAACATCTCGGATTCACGCTGGTTGCGGCGCTCGTCATGGCCGGATTGGTCCTGGCGGCGACGCCGCAGACAATTGTCGTAGACGGGGTCAACGATTTCCTCGTCGATAATCTTATCGAGGACGATGGAGGGGACACTCAGCATTCCGAGCTCGATCTCGACTCGATCTTCGTTACGAACGACACGAACAAGCTCTATTTCGGGGTCGGGCACAGCCAGGGCGGCTGGAGCACTGTCCAGATGGGTATCCATATCTCGACAGGCGATCCGGGCGGAACTACTGATTCGTGGGGACGCGCGATCGCGTGGACGAACGCGCCCCATAAGCCTGATTACCAGGCGTACGTCAATTTTGACAACAACTGGCAGGAGTTGAGGAACTGGAATAACGGGACATTGGAATGGGACGCAATCTACTCCGGCACCGGCTCGCTCGGCTGGACCATCAGCACGGGCTTCAACGAACTCGGCCTCAACCTCAGCGATCTCGGCCTGGCGATCGGCGATACGATCTACTACGAGATCCTTATCACACAGGACGGCTCGACGAAGGGTCCCCTGGATCTGATGGCCGGAGACGACGACCAGCTCAGTACTCCCAGTTCGACAACATGGGACGTTGCTCAGCCGGTCGAGCTCGACTCGATGTTCATGTACATCGTCCAGTCTTCGGTGGATATTATTCCGCCGACTGTCGATGGTTTCTATGCCGAGGGTCAACTGGGCCAGGTAAGCGGCGACCTCGATACGGATGTTCTCATAGTCAGGTTCAGTGAACCGGTCGACGAGACTACGGCGGAGACGACAGGCAACTACAGCCTCTCAGGCACTACAGCAAACATTTCAAGTGTTGTCAGAAACGTCAGTTTCCCCGACAGGGTGAATATCAATCTCGACAGCTCGATCTCACCTTCCTCAAGCACTATCGGAATCGTGGTAACCGGGGTAGAGGATCTCAACGGGAATCCCATAGTCAACGACCCTGTGGGTCTGACAAACATGGGATCGTTCTACTACAAGGGACTCATGTGGAAGGGCCTCATGGGACTTCACATGAGGCAGCATTCGGTTGCCCCGGCGGTCGATACGTTCACTGTCGAAGGAAGCCTGCTTCCGCTGACCTTCGCACTCTGCGACAACATGTTCCTTGTGGATAACAGCGACAGCATATATGTGGGCTACGCCTCGTACTCCCTGCTCGGGGAAGAGGTAGCATCCACTTTTGAGATCCAGGATACCACACTCGAGTGGAAGTTCGCGCACCAGTGCTCGGAGTACGAGCCGCTCGCCGCGAACAGGACCCACCTGATGACCGATGACGGTGCATGGGATACCCTCGAGTACTGGTGGAACGATGAAGACGCTAACAGCTTCACAGCCTGTCCGATCGACGTGATCTTCACCGTCGATGCCAACACATACGGCGCGACGGTCGACAGCATCATGGCAATAAACGGAAACGCTCTGCCGCTGAGCTTCGTTATCCCCTCGGTCAACGTGATGGCCGACGACGGGATCTATCCCGATGTCACGGCCGCTGACGGTGTCTATGCCCTGATTGTAAGGTTCGACGCGCTCTCGCCGAAGAAAGTCGAGTACAAGTACGTATATAACGACGTCTACGAATGCGCATTGGAGGCGAACAGGGGCGTCTGGCTCAACGACGCCGCATTCGACACGATCGGCGGAGCGATGGGCCCGATCGTAATGCCTCTGCAGTACTATGACCGCTGCAGCACGATCGGAAAGGCCGTCGAGGTAGTCTTCAAGGTCGATACTCGCTGGGTCAAGCCGACTGCTTCGGACACTATCGCGGTGAACGGAAACGAGAACAATCAGCTCCCGCTGGTGCTCAGCTGGGCGATACCGTCTATCAACCCGATGGTCGATGACGGCTCGGGACATGACGACACGGTGGGCGACGGGATCTTCGCGATCTCGATCATCTTCCCCGACTCGTCAGACAAGTTCGTCGAGTACAAGTACCTGATGAACTCGACGTACGAATGCTCCACGCAGGCGAACAGGAGCTTCTATATCGACGAGACGTACGACGATCAGGGCAGTCCCCAGATACTCGATCTGGCATACTTCAACACATGCTGGATCGATGTCACAGAGGAGATCCCGACGATCCCGTTCGCGCTCAAGCAGAATTTCCCCAACCCCTTCAACCCGGTCACGACGATCACGTTCAGCGTGCCGGCGCGGGGGAGGGCGGTCCTGAGCGTATACAACGTGAAGGGTGAACTGGTGCAGACACTCATCGACGATATTGTCGACTCCGGCGAGGTCAGCGTCACATGGGACGCCACGGACAGGTACGGAAGGCAGATATCGAGCGGCGTTTATTTCTACCGCCTCCGGGTGGGAGATCTCGAGATGAGCCGCAAGATGATCCTGCTTCGGTAGTGAGTGTCTTTTGAGTATATAGATTAAAAGGTGACCCGGCCCTGGAGTGATCCGAAACTCCGGGGCCGGTTTTTTTCTGATGTCTCCACTGCCATTTCAGATCATATTGCGGCAATGCTTCAGATATCGGGGTTTATGCGCAACCGAGCTATTGCCCAGGTGGTCAGAGATTTACCATCACCGGTGATGGTAAATTCCCTTACACCCTGGAGTGGCCGGGCAGACCGGCTCATCCTGTCAGGCCAGGCTGTCCAGGGTGGGGAGGGGTCTTTTCGTCAAGAATCCTTTTGACTTGTATCGTGTACAATTTTGGCCGATAATCCCCCTGTTAATCGAATCCGCACTTTATTCAAGGAAACTCAGACTGGAGGAACGGCCATGTTCTCTTCGTTCAAGACAAGTGTTCTGTTGTTGATACTGGTCCTTGCCGCATCCGCGGCGAGTGCCGCCGACGTAGATGTGACCTTCAGTTGTCAGCCGGGCGGCTCACCCGGAGCCGTCTACCTGGCCGGGTCGTTCAACAGCTGGAGCCCCGACAAGGACCTTATGCAGGACGGCGATGGGGACGGCATATACGAGCTGACGCTGAAGCTCGCCCCGGGTCAGTATCAGTACAAGTTCGTCATCGACGGCAGCTGGCAGGAGGATGCCGCGGCAGCCTCTTCGACTGACGACGGACATGGTGGCAAGAACTCGGTAGTCGACGTACCGGCTGACGGGACCGCGATGGTCGTCGGAATAGCAGCGGGAGGAACGGCGCCACCAGCTGCGCCCTCCGCGGTGAAGATCACACCGGCAGCCGAACCGGCATCGGGCGGCGAGGTCAGGGTCACATTCCTCTTCGAGGTGGGGGAGGGTCAGACCTCCCAGGTATTCGTTGCCGGATCGTTCAACGGCTGGGACCCGGCCGCCGAATTGATGAGCGATGATGACGGCGACGGCATCTACGTACTCGTCAAGAACATGGCTCCAGGCAGATACGAATACAAATTCGTCGATAACGGCAACTGGCTTACCGACGAGAACGCGGCCGAATTCACAGACGACGGATTCGGCGGGCAGAACTCGGTCCTGACTGTAACGGCCGGAACACCGATGATAGTCGGTATGTACTCCGCGGTTCCTGACGGGATCGAGGGTGTAGTCCCCGCCGCGGCGGGAGCCGCAGGCGCAGGTGCGGCAGCAGCGGGACAGGGGATGAAACAGGTCACCTTCAGGTTCCAGCCCGTCATCAGCGGAGTGACCAATATATTCCTCGCTGGAACGTTCAATGACTGGAATGATTCGAAGACGAAGATGACCGACGAGGACGGCGACGGGGCCTATGAGGTCACTCTGATGCTGCCTGTCGGACGTCACCAGTACAAGTATGTCGTAGATGGCAACTGGATGACCGATGAAGAGGCCGATGGTTTCGAGGAAGATGGATTCGGCGGCAAGAACTCGGTGATCGTCGTCGATGACCGTTACGATGATATAAAGACCGAACTTGGCGACGGCGAGATGATGAACAATGACATATCTCTCGCACTGGACTACTCGATGGTCAACCCTATCTCGGAGAACAGTATCGAATTCAAGACGCACGCTCATCTCGGCGACGTCGAGAACGTTCAGATGCTCTACGTGGTCGACGGGGCCGAGAACATAGTTTCGATGCCGCCTTACGGCGAAGATGTCGTATTCCAGTACTACAGGCATGTGCTCGAGGTCCCGATCAGTTCGAAGGTATCGTTCATGTTCGTATATGCCGACGGCGGCGAGCTCTTCTTCGCCGTACCGTCGGGATTCACGGGGGAGAGGCCGTCCCAGGAGGATATGTTCCACTACGATCCGGAAACGCTTCCGCCATTTTTCACCCCCGAGTGGGCGAAGGACGGAATCTTCTACCAGATATTCCCCGAGAGGTTCGCTAACGGCGACGAGTCGAACGACCAGGATTTCAAGGAGTTCTACTACAAGGATGTGACCGAGCTTCCCGAATCGAAGCAGACTAACGGCGAGTATTTCCACTTCGTGCAGAACTGGTACGATGCGAGCGGCCTTACCCGCAGCCCCTACAGGACCGACGGCAAGCCCGACTATTACTCGTTCTATGGGGGCGATATCGCCGGCGTCATGGAGAAGATCCCGTACCTCGCCGACCTCGGCGTTACGATCATCTATTTCAATCCTCTCAACGAGGCGAGGTCGAATCATAAATACGATCCGATGGACTACAAGAAGCTCGATCCGCACTTTGCCGACGAGGCGACGTTTAAAAGATTCGTTGAAAAAGCGCATGAGAACGGGATCCGGATAATCGTTGATAAGGCTTTCAACCACACCGGAAATTATTTCTTCGCGTTCCTCGACGCGGTTGAGAAGGGTCGGGAGTCGGAATACTGGAACTGGTACGAGTTCAAGCGCTGGCCCCTTCCCGAGGGCGATATACCCAACCCGCTCGACTACTACGACTGCTGGTGGGGATTCGGTATCCATCCCAACCTCAATTTCGATCTCTCGAAGCCGAATGCCCAGGAGAACGCGATAACTGACATCAGCGAAGCCAAGCCCAATGAGCCCCTCGTCGAGTATCTGAGGGAAGTAGCTCGGTACTGGCTCGGCGAACTGGATATAGACGGCTTCAGGCTCGACGTGCCGAACGAGGTCCCCTTCTGGTTCTGGAAGGAATTCCGCGTGGTCGTCGACGAGGTCAAACCAGACGCCTTCCTGATCGGCGAGATCTGGGGTAACGCGATGCCCTGGATGGGTCCATCTGGTTTCCATTCGACGATGAACTACAAGTATTTCCGCGATCCCGTCCTGAAGTTCTTCGGGCAGGGGCACGGTTCGGCGGCCCAGCTCGATAACGAGCTTGCCCCTGGCCGGTCTCTCTACCCGATCCAGGCGACGCAGGT
>DAOVNN010000287.1 GCA_030630165.1 Candidatus Krumholzibacteriota bacterium | reverse complement strand
GTCCAGGATTGTGTCAAGGAGGTCCTCGGCTGGCGCGACCAGATTCACATTCTGGTAAACAACGCCGGGATCACGCGTGACAATCTCCTTCTCCGCATGGGGGAGGATGAGTGGGACGCCGTGATCAGGATCAACCTCACCGGCACGTTCAACATGACGAAGGTCGTCACGAAGCATATGTTCAAGAAGCGTTTCGGGCGCGTAGTGAACATAGCCTCGGTGATCGGCCAGATGGGTAATGCGGGACAGAGTAATTACGCCGCGAGCAAGGCCGGCATCATAGGGTTTACAAAATCGGTGGCGAAGGAGTTCGCTCCAAGGGGAGTGACCGCTAACGCCATCGCACCGGGATTCATTGACACGCCGATGACGGCTGTACTCCCGGAGGATGTTCAGCAGCAGATGCGCCGCATGATACCGCTCGGACGTTTCGGAACGGGAAGCGACGTCGCCAATGTCGTCCTCTTCCTCGTATCGGAGATGGGCGGGTATGTCACAGGTCAGGTAATAAACTGTGACGGCGGCATGATCATGGCGCGTTGACAGGGAATCAAGACAAGGAGGTACGCAGGGCATGAGTACAATCGAGGAAAGAGTAAAGAAAGTCGTAGAAGACCAGCTTTCCGTCAATCAGGACCAGATTACAACCGAGGCGTCTTTCATTGACGATCTCGGGGCAGATTCGCTCGATACCGTCGAGCTCGTGATGGCTCTCGAGGAGGAGTTCGGGGTAGAGATCCCTGACGAAGCGGCCGAGAAGATCACGAAGGTCGGCGAGGCTATAGATTACGTCAAGGCGCACGTGACGGAGTAACTGTCGGCTGCTCACTTGACAATAGTTGAACTATCCTGAGATCAGGGGGATGAAGTGTCCACTGACGGCAGAAGAGTGGTCGTTACAGGCATGGGCCTGGTGAGTTGCTGCGGGAAGAGCGTCGAGGAGAACTGGAAGAACGCCTCGGCTGGGATCCCGGGCTATGACTCGATCAAAGCATTCGATGTAAGCGAGTATTCTTCGCAGGTCGCGGGCGAGGTCAGTGACTTCGACCCGCTTGAATACATCGACCGCAAGGAAGCAAAGAGGATGGACCGCTCAGCGCAGTTCGCCATGGCCGCCGCGGTCGAAGTAATGAAGTCTCTCGATGGATTCGATTACGACGGGAAGGACATCGGAACGGTCATCGCGTCGGGTATCGGCGGCATCAAGACCTTCGAGACGCAGCATTCCAACCTGATCCACAAGGGGCCATCGAAGATCAGTCCCTTCTTTATTCCCATGATGATAGCCGACATCGCCTCGGGACTCGTGTCGATCCGATACGGACTCAAAGGGCCGAACTTCGCCACGGTATCGGCATGCGCCTCGGCGGGGCACGGGATAGCGACTACCTACATGATGATCGAGCAGGGCTATACGAGAGCGGTGCTGGGCGGGGGCACCGAGGGGACTATCTCCCCGATGGCTCTCGGGGGATTCTGCTCGATGAAGGCCCTGTCTACCCGCAATGACGATCCGAAAGGGGCGAGCCGCCCGTTCGACGTCGACCGTGACGGTTTTGTGATGGCCGAGGGATCGGGGCTGGTACTGCTCGAGGATCTTGAATACGCCAGGGCGCGGGGCGCGAAGATACATGCCGAACTCGTCGGAGTCGGACTGACAGGTGATGCTCATCATATCACCTCGCCCGCACCGGGTGGCGTCGGCGCGGTGAATGCGATGAAGATGGCGGTCCGTGACGCGGGGATCGATCCCGGGCAGATCGGATACGTCAACGCCCATGGTACCTCGACTCAGTACAACGACAAATCCGAATCAGAAGCCATCAGGACAGTATTCGGTGATAAGGGCGGACCGCACGTGAGCTCTACGAAATCCTGCTCAGGACACATGCTCGGTGCGGCCGCGGGATTCGAATTTATAATGTGTGTCAAGGCTATCCTCGAGAAGACGATTCCGCCGACGGCAAACCTCGACAATATCGATCCGGAATGCCAGCTCAACCACGTGCCGAAGAAATCGATCGGCAAGGAGCTCGAATTCGTGCTGAGCAACTCTTTCGGTTTCGGCGGTCACAACGTCAGTATTCTGATAAAGAGATTCGAGCAGTAAAGAGCAATCAGGACATATGGCCAGGTTCCTCGATACATTCAGGAGATTGTTCAAGCCGGCCGAAGTCGACGGCCCTGAGCACATCTCCCTGCTCGAAACGAAGGTCGGTTACAGATTTGTGAACAGGGCCCTCGTGATCGAGGCGCTTTCCCACCGTTCCATGCTCGGAGAACTCAAGCCGGGCGAAGAGGGAATCACCTACGAAAGACTCGAATTCCTCGGTGACTCAGTGCTCGCGCTGGTCACGACCGATTTCCTCGTCAGAAATTTTCCAGAGGAGAACGAAGGACAGCTGACGCAGAAGAAATCGCTTCTCGTCAGCAAGACGGTGCTGACGAAGAAAGCCGAGGCGATCGATCTCAAAGAACACGTGATTCTGAGCGACAACGCCTTCAAGGGAGGGGTCCACGGCCAGGATTCCATCCAGACTGCCGTGCTCGAGGCGATCATCGGAGGCATCTATCTCGACGGCGGCCTTGAACCCGCCAGGACGATGGTAGAGAAGATCGTGCTCGATGATGTCGATGTGATCTTCGAGCATACGGATCATGTGAATTACAAGAGTCACCTCCAGGAATGGACCCAGAGCAAGTTCAAGACATATCCCAAATACAGGATCAAGTCGACGGCAGGTCCTGAACACGATAAGATATTTGTTATCGAGGTGAGGGCAGGACACGGCGTTACGGGAAAGGGCAGGGGAAAGAGCAAGAAAGACGCGGAACAGATGGCAGCCAAGGAGGCCCTCAAAAAGTTGAGGCGCATTCACTAGGAAAGAGGAAATGATGGGAGACGCTTCAAAAGGCACGCAGCTTCCTTTTACATTCGGCGGTGACACCGGAGCCTTCTGCGAAGACTGTCAACTCCCCTGCAACCTCGATAAGATGACGATAGACTGTCACAGGCGCCTGTTTCTGCAGGGAATGCTGAACTGTTCCTATTTCGTGTTCGGATATTGCTTTCTCATCGATGAACCCGGATGCGTGTTCGACAATGGAGGCAGACACGATACGTACTGGCTGCAGCTCCTCAACGACTACTTTCACAACACCTCACGCAAGGAGGAGGATGAGGCCTTTCTCGCGAATCGCGCCGAGGCAGTCAAGCTGATCGACTCACAGATAGAGAGACAGAACGTCTATCTCTGCAGATACATCGAACAGTATTATACGCAGATCCTGGAAACGGGAGGAGGCCTCTCCGAGGAGATGCTCTCAAAACTCGACGACGCCTACCTCTCCATCCTCAGGGGAATCAGCCGCAAGACAGATTGATGAAAAACACAGCGGCCATATCCACCATCGTACTCATATCCGCTTCGATCCTTTTCGCGTCCTCCGCCCTGAAAGCGGCCGGGTACAGGAGGATCATCTCACTCGCACCTAACATCACCGAGACACTCTTCGCACTGGGACTCGGGGAGGAAGTGGCCGGTGTGACAAGGTTCTGCGCATGGCCGCCTGAAGTAGATGAAAAACCCGAAGTCGGGGGATACTTCGATCCCAATCTCGAGGCGATCCTGACCCTCGATCCCGATCTCGTTATAATGCTTCCTGCTCACGAAAGACTGAAGGCCTTTCTCGACGAGTTTGGTATCGAGCATCTCACCCTTCCCAACGAGACGATATCAGAGATTATCGAGACGATAAGAGCGATCGGCGCCAGATGCGGGGTCGAGGAGAGAGCTGCGCATATGGCCGATTCACTCGAAGCTGCTGGCGATTCGGCATGTCCGGTGGGGGAAGAGAGTGAGAGGCCCGGGGTACTGAT
>DAOVNN010000018.1 GCA_030630165.1 Candidatus Krumholzibacteriota bacterium | reverse complement strand
GACTCTGATTTCAAAGAGATGAACGGAATGCAGTACATAAAGCGGAGAGGATCAGCCGATGAAACTTGAACAGAGCTTCATGGACTTCATGCTCCACCACCAGCAGCGCCACAACCGCAGTTACAAGTTCCTCGCTCTCATGGAAGCGCTCCAGGCGGCGGCAAAGTATATCCAGTACTACTACCAGACCGGGTCGATGAACAACCTGATGGGCGAGGCGGGATTCACCAATGTCCAGGGCGAGAACGTGATGAAGATGGACGATATCGCCGACTCGATCGTCCTGCACTACCTTCAGCGCTCGGAGCAGGTGATCTGCGCGATTACCGAGGAAGAGACCGACCCCGTCATCATGAACGAGGAGACCGGCCGCTACTTCGTCTACTACGACCCGCTCGACGGCTCGAGCAATATCAAGCACAACCTCCCCGTCGGCTTCATGTTCGCCATAGCCAAGCGCAACCTCGACGGCCCCGAGGACAATCACCTGCGCAAGGGCTCGGAGCTTCGTGCCGCGGGTATATACCTCATCCCCAACGGCGTCTTCACCATCGCCCTCGCCGACACCGGAGTCTTCCGATTCCATATGGACGAGACGATGACGTACGTTATACCAGAGAATGCCGAACGGCTGATGATGCCCGAGAATCCCAAGAGCTGGGAGCTATCGTTCAACTCCTCCAACCGCAGGACCTTCATCCCGCAGGTCCAGGAATGGATCGAGGAGAACGAGCCGAAATACGCCTTCCGCTACATGGGCGCCCTGGCGGCCGACTTCCACCGGCTTCTCTCCAACGGCGGGATGTTCATGTATCCAGCGATCGTCAACCATCCCAAACCGGCGAAGAACCGCCCGAAGGGAAAGCTGCGCCTTTTATATGAGGCGAATGTCGCGGCGTTCATCGCGAAGGAAGCAGGCGGGATGGCGATCGATGAGGAGGGAAACTGCATCCTCGATATCATCCCCGAAGAGCCGCACCAGCGCACGGCCCTCTACGTCGGGTCGAAAGAGCTGGTCGAAAATATCGGGGAGAAGTTGAAAAAAGGTTAGTTTCCGCGAAAAGCGGGCGGAGTATCCTGAAGGAAGAAGAGTTTCAGAGGAAACAGGATCCCCAAAACAGGGAACTTTTATACGCAAGCATCTTATTCGACATCGGCTAATCCATTATTGCCCTCGCCTGCAAGTACGGGAGCCCGACATAGAGCCTGTCCCGGGCGAGTTCGCCAAATGTTCGCGAGTCATCGCACCCGAATGAAATCGCCATGTCCTGCTTTTGGATCACCTTAACGACAACATTCCCACACGCCGAAATCACACTGGATATCTCGGCTTGAAATATATTTCCCAGTTTTTTTTGATAGACCTGTATCAAGCGCATAGCCTGCGCCGGCTGCAACTGTGCGATGAACATCTCCGGGGTTTTGCTCACGTTGATACCTATCGCCCGTATTCCAGCCTGATAGTGAGGTGTCCTTTCGATCGATTCACCGGCACACGCCGGTGTAAAACCCTTGGTATCCACCAACTTGCGAATCATGGTCTCCTTTAGATCGTTCCCCCAGCCGAATGCGAATCGCGCACCGGGGCACGTCAGTTTTTCAGGCTCAACAATAACCTTGCTGAGCGAAACCTTTTTTAACGCCTCGCAAAAACGATCTGCCTGTGGATATACATATTCCTCTTTACGTTTCACAGGTTCATCATGAATGGAAACACCGAGCCAGCGACCTCCTATTACTTTCTCTAACCTCTGTATCGTTTCCATGCTTGCCTTCTCCTGTTCAATTCCTCGTTCTCGAGCAGCTATAAATCAGATGTTCCTGAATATTCCACACCGGCACAAGTATCATGTATTAATCGTTCTTCCCGGCAAGACGCATAATGGGGCCGATAGCCTCGCGAAAAGCTTTTGTTGTCGCAGAGTCCGGAAAAGCCCTCGTGTATGGAGTCCCGTTATCTCCGGATACTACGATCTCGGGATCGAGCGGAATGCGGCCGAGGAACGGTACACCCATTTCGTCCGACAGCTTCTTTCCACCGCCGACGCTGAAGATGTCCACCTGCTCGCCGCAATGGGGACAGATGAAGCCGCTCATGTTTTCCAACACGCCTATAATCGGCAGATTGAGTTTGCGACAGAATGTGATCGATTTACGAACATCACTGATAGCCACCTGCTGCGGGGTAGTAACTATAATAGCGCCATCTATGTTTTCGATCGATTGTGCGATGGTTAACGGCTCGTCTCCGGTCCCCGGGGGCGAATCAACAATGAGATAATCCAGATCCCCCCATACAACATCCTTCAAGAATTGCCGAATCGTATGATATTTCATTGGACCACGGACGATGACCGCGTCCTCCTGGTTCTTTAAAAGAAAACCTATGGACATCACCTTAAAATCCTTGAACAACTCGACAGGAAGTAAGGCGTCGCCACTTCCCGTTATTCGACTGCTCTCCAGATTGAGCATTTTAGGAATACTCGGCCCGTGGATATCCACATCAAGAAGTCCAACACGTTTCCCCGCCTGTGACAGGGCGATGGCCAGATTTGTTGAAACGGTACTTTTCCCCACACCTCCCTTTCCCGATAGAATAACTATTTTATGTTTTATCAAGCGCATACGGTTCGTTAATTGAATCTGCTCCTTTTTTTGTCTTTTCTGAATTTCTTCATCGCTTAGAGCTGCGTTCTGATTTAAGGCCATACCCATTTCTCCTTGTCTCGCTCCGGAGTTCTCAGTTTTTGATTCCGTGCCGACGCATGTATTTCAACCCTGGAGTCAGTTTTCATTCCGGTCGGCAAACAGCCTCGTGCCTATCCGTACAATATTTGCGCCTTCCTCGATTGCCTGCCTGTAGCTGTTGCTCATTCCCATGGAGAGGTATCTCATTTCAGCACGTGATGCCTTCTCCGTCGCCAGCTGATCGAACAGTTTTTTAGTCAGGCGAAAATACGGTCTTGTTTCTTCGGGATTACCAAACCGCGGACCCATCGTCATGAGTCCCAGAATCTTGATATTCGGCAGCTCCGCGACTTGCCCGACAAGAGGTATCACTTCATCGTGCGACACCCCGGTTTTGTTGGACTCCCGGCCGCTGTTGACTTCAATCAGTACCGGCATGACTTTATTAATTGATGCACAGCGGTTATTCACAGCTTCAGCGATCCTCAACGAATCAATGGTTTCAATCATGTCAAACAATTCGACGGCTTTTTTTGCCTTGTTCCGCTGCAGGTGCCCGATAAGATGCCACTGCACCTTGTGAGGCGCCTCCCGTGTTTCCCATTCCTTCAATGCTTGCCTCATCACTTCGGCCTCTTGAACATAGTTGTAGCCGATGGCGGTAATTCCGGACGCTATGGCGGCTTTTACTTCATCCGAAGTGCGTGTTTTAGCGGCAGCCACCAGGAGAGTGTTCGGTGGAAGGGATTCTTTTACTGTTTTTATCCGTTTTTCCAGACTTTCTGTTTTCATTGCTCGCCCCTTGTTTGAAAGAGCAGAGGGTATACAACATCGCTCGTACAGCAGGGAATCCAGACTGCAGGGAACAGGAAAAAGCCGATCAATACGACGGTTAAATGATTAAAACCCGCTCCCAGAGCCACGGCAGAGTGAAACGGCGTCACGCTTTCTGAAGCGTTATCGCCCTGTTCGGGCACTCCACAACACAGAGGCCGCACCCGGTGCAAGCAGCAGTGTCAATTGCAGCCACCGAATTGATCGTAATGGCTCCAACCTGGCAGATGCTCTCGCACAAACCGCAGCCCTTGCATGTACCGGCGTCCACCACAGCCATCAGGCGACGCTGCGCGGCTGTACTCCCGAGCTGCTCCAGGCGCGCGTTGACGGCATGTAGTTGCACCTCCAGGTTCTGTGCCTCAGCCTTCAACACATCGCTCTCACTACCGCTGGTGGGAGTCGATGGAAATGCGGCACCACCCGTTGAGACCATTTCGCGGCCCATCCCCATGCCACGACCCATACCCATTCCACGCCCACTACCCATTCCTTTGCCGGTGCCCGAACCGGTAGCCGTGGGCTGGGGCGTATCAACCACTCCCATGCCGAAATGACTGGCGACATTAGGCTCCTGTATCGTGGAAAGACTTCCTGCTTTGAACCGGTCCACCGCATCGCGAATGCACCCGCTCGCGCCAACAATAATCTGAATCCCCGCTGCGCTGAGCGTTTGATGAGCATTGGGGCCACAGTTGCCCGTGAGCACCACACTTACATCGTGCTCGGCCATAAGCTGCGCCGACTGAATACCCGCACCCCCACCAAGGGCCAGATTGGGATTCTCGATGGCTTCAGCACTCATGGTATCTATATCGACGACCAGAAAGTACGGGCACCGTCCGAACCGGGGATCCACCTGATCCCCTAGATCCTTTCCTTTTGCAGTCACGGCGACTTTCATGTCTCTCCTTTACGTGTTCACCATTCGATTGGTTCAATCATACGAACAGAGTTCAGAAAACTCTTCCTGCAACCGTTCCCAGATCTCCCTCACCGCTCCCGCGGCCTCTCCTTCCCCATACTCTAAGATCGTCTTCCCATCCATCAGGGCATCATTCACCGCTCGATCGAAGGGAATCCGCCCGATTACCCGCGATCCGTATTCCTCGGCGATCTCCTCGATACGGCGCGCCTGGTCGGCGTTGAGATCTGCCTTGTTTATGACAATGACCGTTGGTACGCCGAAATGGGCCGCCAGCTTCATGACCCGTTGCATGTCGTGCACACCCGAGACGGTCGGCTCCGTGACGATTACCACAAGATCGGTTCCCGAAACGGACGCGATTACGGGACACCCGGTCCCCGGAGGACCATCGCCCAGGATGAGTTCCTGTTTCAGTTCGTCCGCCAGTTGCTGCGCACGACGACGAACCTGTGTGACAAGCCGCCCGGAATTCTCCTCAGCGATGCCTAACCGCGCATGAACCATCGGACCATAATCGGTGCCGGACACGTACCAACGGCCCGTAACATTCTTTTCGCCGCTGATGGCGCCATCCGGGCAAACCATCGGACACAGCCCGCATCCCTCGCACGCCAGGGGTTCAATGCGGTAGGTCATATCCGTCATGTCATTCCCGGGGCCGTCGTGTCGAATCGCGTTGAAATGGCAGGCGGCGGCGCATAATCCACAACCCGTGCACTTCCCGGGATCAATTGTGGCCTTCGTGCCGCCGACAAAATCGTGGCCCTCACGCACAACAGGCACCAGGAGAAGATGGAGATCAGCGGCGTCCACGTCGTTGTCGGCGAGGATCTTATTCTTCGCCAACTGAGCCAGGGACGCTACTACCGTGGTTTTTCCTGTACCGCCCTTGCCGCTTATCACAGTGATTTCTTTGTAGGCCGCTGCGGAACCGACCGGAAACGGAGCCGACTCGCCTTTCAATATCTCGAAGACATCTTCTGCCGGTTCCGGTGGTTGCGCCGTCGCGAGATTATCGTAAATACTCAAAAGATTCTCTCGAAGCTCGGGAAATAAATCGACCAGTATACGGCCGCTGGAGTACGCCTCCGCATATTCTCTCCTGAATGGAATGCGGCCTGTGATCGGAAGACCAACCTCCTCGGCATATTCAGCGATGATCGCATCTTTCCCGTTGGAGCGATTGATGATGATACCCGTGGGTATTCCGATCTTCAGTGCGAGTCCGACGGCGAGCTTGAGGTCGTTCAGTCCGAACGGCGTCGGTTCCGTAACGAGCAATACAACGTCGGAGCCCTCCACTGCCTCGACAACGGTACAGGCCGTCCCCGGGGAGGCGTCTATGATATTTATAGCTTCCGGTTCAATGGATTCCTTGACACTCCGTGCCACACTCGGCGCGAGCGCCTCTCCAATATTCAGCAGCCCGTGAGCGAAAAAAAATGGATCGTGCGAGGGAGCGGCCTGCACCACTCCGATCACTGCGTCCTTCTCCGTAAGGGAGCCTTCGGGACACACGTAGGAGCACACGCCGCAGGAATGGCACAGATCGTTGAAGATCAGGACCTTTTCTTTGACGACGGCGATTGCACCATAATTGCATGCCTCCGCACATTTCCCGCAACCGGTGCAGGTGCTCTGGTCCCACACCGGCTTGGGCAGGGCGACGGCCTTTTCCTCGGTGAAAACCGGCTGAACGAAAAGATGATCGTTCGGTTCTTCCACATCGCAATCGAGAAGCCGTACGTTTTCTCCTCGTTGGGCGAGCGCATAGGCCAAATTCACCGCAAACGTTGTTTTCCCCGTGCCCCCCTTGCCGCTGGCAACTGTAATGACCATATCGATAGCCCTTTCCGTTCCGTGTGTATCCCTTGCGTATTGCTCGGGTTTCGTTCTCCTGTGTATATGCGGATCGGCACTATCCGCTGCATATGGCACATCACGGTGTACCAGACGGAGAGTACTCTACGACCATCGATCGAGGAAACACTCCCCGGCGTTGCCGCCGATGTAACAGATCACCTTAATCTCTTCCATAAGCGACCCGTCGGCGATTCAATCGCGCCCACCGTCTCCCGCCCCTTTTCAGTCCTTACTTCTCCGTTTCAGCTTCAAGTTCGGTGATTCGCTTCTTGATACCCTGGAGTGCATCCTCCAGGTACTCCGCCTGTCCTTTAAGCAAGTCGGCTTCCTGCTCAGGGCTAGGTCCCGGGCTAAAGCCATAGGGCAAAGCATTCGGAACACTCGGCACTCTATACGCCGCACCATAGGGATACGCGTACGCTCCGTACGGCACCCCCCGGTAACCGCCCCAACCAAGACCACCACGCAAACCGCGCCCGAGACCACGCCCGAAACTGCGACCGGTGTTCGAGCTCATGAATCCCGCCACGGGATACCCTGCGCAGTACCCGGCCGCTCGCCCAGTCATCGGTCCCATTCCAGCCGGTCCTGATCCATCTCCACCTGGCATCTTCATCTCCTCCTTTCGTCTCTCGCTGAATTGTTCCTTCTTTTCCCTCTCACTGCTCTCTGTCCTGTCCCGCTTGATTTCACCCCCGCCCCCACAAAATCCTCATCCATGCCGCCATCGCCTGCGTGCCGCTGGCAGCGATCCCGGTAAAAGGAACCGGGGATCCGCCAGGCCCCCGCTCAAATAGGCGGACAACACCTTGTCGACCGGCCCCGATACAAACGGCACAAGCTTGATTCCTGCCTGCGTTACGAACCACTCCAGAGGCTGGGAGATCGCTCCGCATATCAACACCTGCACACCCAACCGCTCGAGCCGCGCTGCCCGTTGCAGCGCCGTTTCATCGGATAGCAGCACCTGCCTGCGCGATATCTCACGATTCCCCTGAACGTCAATCAGGACAACACGGCGCGAGAAGTCGCATACCGTAGAGACCCTCTCCCGCCAAATGGGGATTGCTATACATGCTTCCACACGTTTAGTGATGGCATGCACCATGCCATCACTTCTATCTTCAGCTAATACAAAGATAATGCATTATATTTCACGGAGTTATATGTTCTGATATGGAAATGCGACGTGTACTTGCAGTAGCATTACTGCACCTGTCGCCGAAAATGACAGTAGCTTTTATGCTACCATATCGTGGGTTCTCTGCCCGGTTCTAGCGGCGGGGAATCTTCAAGCCCAGCACCTTGATCTTTCGAAATATCGTCGTCTTGTGGATGCCCAGGGCTTCAGCCGTCCTGGTGCGGTTCCAGTTGTGCCGCCGCAAGGCGTTCATGAAAAACGTGGCCTCCATTTGCCTGAAGGAAGCCTGGCTGTATGGAGACTCGTCTCCCGTTGAAACCGCGCAGATCCCCGGTGGAAGGTGAGACTGCTCTATCTCGCCGCTGTGACACAGGACAAAGACGCGCTCGATTATATTCTCCAGTTCACGAACGTTGCCGGGGAAATCATGCGCCATGAGACAGGCTAGAGCACCTTCGGTAATCCCGGTGATTTCTTTATCCTGCAGTCTGTTGAAGCGCTCGATGAAATGAGTGACGAGGAGAGAAATATCCTCCATGCGGTCCCGAAGCGGCGGTATCTCCATTTTAACGATGTTGATCCTGTAATACAGGTCCTCCCTGAAGCTTCCGTCCTTGACGAGCTGTGCCAGGTTCTTGTTCGTAGCGGCGATTACCCGCACATCGCCCTTGACGGATTCAACTGAACCGAGCGGCTCATAAACCTTCTCCTGCATAAATCGAAGCAGCCGCACCTGCATGGCCGGGGAGACATCTCCGATTTCGTCGAGAAGCAGCGTACCGCCCTCCGCGAGGGCGAAGCGCCCGGGCTTGTCCCTCTTTGCGTCGGTAAACGCACCGGCCATATACCCAAAAAGTTCCGACTCCAGAAGAGTATCCGGCAGCGCACCGCAGTTGACGGCGACAAAGGGACGGCGCTTCCGCCAGCTCATGCCGTGTATCGCCCGCGCAAAGAGCTCCTTGCCCGTACCGCTCTCTCCATCGATGAGAACTGTGCTCGAGCTCTCGGCGAGTCCCGGAAGGATGTCGAACAGCTCACGCATGCGATGACTGCAGCTCACAATGTCCGCCACTTCGTATTTCTGCTGTATCTCTTTCTGTAATTGTTCGATGCGGCTGAGATCACGAAATGTCTCAACGCCGCCAATAACGTTTCCCTCTTCGTCTTTCAGCAAAGCAGTTGTAATGTTGATGGGCCTCTGTTGCCCGTTCGCGTCCAGAAGCGTGACACGTTTGCAGATGATTGACTCTCCGGTACGAATGGTCTTCGCGAGCGCGCATTTCCCTTCGCAGATATTCGCACGCAGAATGTCCTTGCAGGGCTGCCCGATAGCCCGGCTCCGCGGAATCCCGGTGATCTCTTCCGCCGCTCGATTAAAAGATTTTATGCGCCATTTCCGATCGACGGTGAACACACCCTCTGTGATCGAATCGAGAATGATGTCACGATCATTCCGTCTCGATGCGTCATTCATTTGATCCCGCCCATCTAACTCCCTTTAAATACATATCAAAATATCATATTGAGGACAGTGCCGGCCATCAGGCTGCATATAAACATAACCAGGACGCTCCTCACGAGATCCATCCAACCCAGTTCATTCCACAGAACGACGAACGTAGCAATGACCTGCCCCACGATTTAATGCCACTCTAGGACTCACACTGCCTCCTTGATCGGAGGCGGCGTAGCCGCCTCCGGAGCGGGCGGTCTGTACCCCGGAGAGCTGTGCGGACGGACCTGATTGTACTCCTTTCTCCACATCTCCACAAGTACCTGGGCTTCTTTGACTGTATAGAGGATCTCACCATTTAAAAGCTCGTCTCTTAGCTTCCCGTTGAACGATTCGATGTATCCGTTCTCCCAGGGGCTTCCAGGCTCTATAAACAACGTCTTTGCTCCAAGCCTCTCAAGCCATCCTCTTACAGCTTTCGCTGTGAACTCAGGACCGTTGTCTGAACAGATGTGCTGCGGCACGCCTTTGCTTATAAACAGCTTTGCCAGCGTGGTGATCACTTCTCTTGAGCTCAGTCTCCGATCAACCCTGATCGCCAGAGATTCCCTGGTATATTCGTCAAGGACGGTCAGTAGTCTCAACTGTCTTCCATCATGCGTCCTCTCGTAGACAAAGTCATAGGTCCAGACGTGGTTCCTGTGCTGAGGGCGAAGACGAGCACAGGAACCGTCGTTAAACCACAGCCTGCCTCTTTTAGGCTGCTTCGACGGCACTCTGAGGCCTTCCCTGCGCCATATCCTCTCTATTCTTTTGTGGTTCACTTTCCAGCCCTCATCTTTAAGCAACGCTGTTATCCTTCTGTATCCGTACCTGCCGAACCTGGTGGCTAGCTCTATTATCCGTTCAGTTAAAGCTTCCTCATCTTCACGAGGCTTTCTCTGGTATCTCTGCGTAGATCTCGACTGTCCCAGGACTTTGCATATACGCCTCTCTGAGACAGACAGCACTTCCCTTATTCTTTCCACAGCCCGGCGCCTTCGCGCCGGACTTAAAAGTTTCCCCGGGATGCCTCCTTGAGTATCTCGATATCAAGTGCCTGCTCTGCGACAAGTTTATTCAGCCTCGTGTTCTCCTTCTCGAGTGACTTCAGCCTTCTTGCCTGATCGATCTCCAGGCCCCCGTACTCCTTGCGCCATCTGTAATACGTGTTCGCGCTCACTCCCAGCTGCCTGCATATCTCAGGCACCATGCGCCCCTGGGACGAAAGCACCTCTGCTTCACGCAGCTTTGTGATGATCTGCTCGGTGGAATACCGCTTTCTGGACATGAAAATACCCCCTCGATCTCAACGCCAGATTATACCTCAATATCTGGATTCCTTCTAGGGGGTCAAGTCAGGCCTTTGTCATTGATCAGGCGACGCGGGAAAGGCTGATCGCTGAAGATCCGGCAAGCAGCGATCTTATCAAACCATTCGTAGTGGGCAAGGATATCAAGCGGTATCAGCCTGTCATTCCACAACGCTATCTCATTTTTACAAGACGCGGTGTTGACATTGATCAATACCCGGCTATTAAAAGTTATTTAATCAATTATAAAAAACAACTCATGCCAAGACCATCAGACTGGCGGGGGGACAAATGGCCGGGACGAAAGCCGGGAAAATACGAGTGGTATGAAATACAAGACACAGTGGACTACTATGAATATTTTGAAAAACCGAAAATTATTTACCCTGATATTTCAGTAACCGGCGGCTTTTCCCTGGATACACAAGGAATATATTGCGGAAATACGGCCTATTTTCTCCCAACTGGAGATAAATTAATCTTCGGTCTACTCAACTCAAGCCTGTTACTCTTCTACTATCAACAAATTGCATCCTCAATTCGTGGCGGGACTGCCCCATCTCAAGAAAACCATCAAACGGCAGATCGAAACAACGGACCAAGAAATCAATACGCTGGTATACCGGCTCTACGGCCTCACCAGTGATGAGATCGATATTGTCGAAAAAAGAGTGCCGCCCGCTGACTGATAACGCAGGTCAGCACTAACGCACGGCCCTCTACGTCGGCTCGAAAGAGCTGGTCGAGAATATCAGGGAGAGATTGAAGGGTTAGTTAACAGGGCAAGATCCGCCGGCAGATGAGGGTTTCCAGATTTCCTATAGAATTATTTCCGTCCCCTGGTTCATGATTTCCAGATATCCGGCATAGCTGAAAACTCGGTTGCGCTTGCGAGCGGTCAGTTCCCTTACAATTCCCAACCGTTCCAGATGACCCAGGCATTTGTTGACCGTGGCCGGCGCGATACCCGTATTTTCCACCAACCAGCCGGAGGTCGTAATTGGACGACCCATCAGCGCACGATGAACCCGAAGTACTGATGCCGCCGCCCGGCCAAGGCCACTGATTCTGTCACGGTCCTGATTGGCAAGATCAACAAGTTGCTGGGCCGTGTCCACCGCCTGGGTAGCGGTGACAATAACCGCCTCGGCGAAGAAATCAAGCCAGGCTTCCCAGTTCCCGCTTAAGCGAACCTCATTCAACAGCTCGTAATAATACTGCCGGTGTGTTTTGAAATAGAGACTCAGGTAGAGCATCGGCTCTCGAAGCATTTTTTGTTCGCACAATAGCAGCGTGATCAACAGACGTCCCAGACGTCCGTTGCCATCTAAAAACGGATGGATAGTTTCAAACTGCACATGGGCCAATGCGGCCTTGAGCAACGCAGGGGTGGGTTCCGGCTTGTCATGCAGGAACAACTC
The DNA here is from genome assembly GCA_030630165.1 of Candidatus Krumholzibacteriota bacterium. Taxonomy (GTDB): domain Bacteria; phylum Krumholzibacteriota; class Krumholzibacteriia; order Krumholzibacteriales; family Krumholzibacteriaceae; genus JAUWCL01. The sequence continues at coordinate 4,196 of DAOVNN010000018.1, read as the reverse complement.
CAGCTTGCCCATGCAATCCAGCACCTGTTCAGCCGGCGGTGGAACAAAGGCTGCATTGCCGGGTCGGGTGCCACCAATCCAGTTCTGGGTTCTGCGAAATTTACCGGGTGTCTGGTTGGAGCCCCGCCCTTTGGAAAGTAACACAGCGTGTATTTCTTTAATCAGACGCAGGGACAAAGGGAATCCCTCCCCCAGTCGCGTCAACCCATAGTCCAGGGCAGCCACATAATTGCTGACCTCCCGGACATCGTCCAGCGGCACACCGGGCTCCATATCCAGTTCAAAAAGCAGAAGATCAGAAAGCGATGACTGCGTCCCCTCGATCATGGAGGAGAGTACCGCCTCTTTGCGCACATACATGTAGAGGAACAAAGAAATGTCCGGAAGGAAGGTCGAGATGCTATCCAGCCTCCCGAGAGCAAGTAGCGCCTGGTCGAACTTGCTGCGCAGATCCGGCGTCCACTCAAGAGATGGATTCGGCGGTAACGGTGCAGGAACAAAGGCTTTGGCCTTCTCGCCCACCGTTGATATCGTTACGTATTGCCCCTGGAGTTCTCGTTTCATCTTTTACCGTATCCTAAAATAAGATCACTCGTTATTTTAACTTATTGGCGTATTCTAAAATAACGAGTGGCGCGGCAGCAGTCAAGCGATTTGGCTAAAACAACGATCCCTGTTATTTTATTCTCGACCGCATTCCTGAAAATAGGTGCGTGGGCTGGCCATGAGACAATCATATGACAGATTCATTAATGAACAATGCATTTGATATGGCCTTATCGAGCGGGATGTTCATGTACCCCGCCATCGTCAACCACCCCGACGCCTCAAAGAACCGCCCGAAGGGAAAGCTGCGCCTTTTATATGAGGCGAATGTCGCGGCGTTCATCGCGAAAGAAGCTGGCGGAATGGCAATCGACGAGGAGGGAAACTGCATCCTCGATATCATCCCCGAGGAACCGCACCAGCGCACGGCCCTCTACGTCGGCTCGAAAGAGCTGGTCGAGAGCATCAGGGAGAGATTGAAGGGTTAGTTAACACCCCATCATGATGACAAGAAATCTGATTTTTTTACTTGTTGCGTGTCTGGCATTCTCATGCAGCAACCCCGTGGAATATAAGGTCCCTGTTTACGGCTGACTTGGGGGTCCGGGGGATCTTACCGACCAGGAATTAAAGGATCGGGTTACAGACCTTAAGAACAAAGGTCTCGATGGCCTCATGTACAATGGGGGCCAGGATCCCGAAACGTATCGCCGGGTCGGGAAAATCGCCGGCGATGCCGGCCTTCAGTTCCATACCTGGATCAAAGTCTTCATTACTACTCCCAGGTCTTTAAGGCCGGACACCTGCATGTCGGTCGGTCTGTATCATCATACCACCTCCCGCCAGCGATACCAGCAGATGGAAGCCGTGTCAATTGAGTTTTAAATGCTGCACATGACACTGCTGAAGGAGGTGAAAGAGGAGCTAAAGGCAAGTTAAAAGAAAGGATCAAATCGAACCGCCGCAACTAACCGATGTCGCTATTTCAGAAATTTCGGATAGTATTTCTTAAGCCATACAGTCACCAGTTGCCCGAGATCAGCAACGACTTTCATTGCCGCAATCGACTGAGTCTTTACTTGCCCTTTACCGGTATCGTCAGAACTGGTTTTGGCGAACGGCGTATGACCTTGTCTGTGACCGAGCCGAAAACGAGATGGCCGATCACCGAGCCGCCGTGCGTTGACAGCACGATGAGGTCGGCCCCGCACTCTTGCGCGAACCTGACTATCGAATCGCCGGCTTGTCCCTCGAGCACTTCCCACTCGCTGTCCAGTTCCTTGTCGACATGCTTGTCGAGGATGCTCTTGAGCATGTCCGAGTTGTTTTCCAGCAGATGCCTCTCGTAGTCGGCCACGTTGAACGCCGCCGCCTGGACCGGCGCCGCCGGCAAGGGCACGGGCTCGATAACGTGAAGCAACGTTATTTTCGCTCCTAAACGAACGGCGAGATCGTTGGCGAAGATCAGTGCGTCATATGATGGTTCCTTGAAATCGAGCGGGCATAATATATGATTGATCATTGACATCTTGATATCCTTCTTTTCGTTCACCCTCTAAGTGACTTATTTAATCGCTGGATAGATCTCCAAAGGCTTCCTGGTGGTTTCAAAGGCGGGATATCTGGAAGTCGTCGCTGAGGTATGGTTGGTGGTCGTCTCGATCTGAAACCACTAGAAACGTCTTCAGAAAGAACAGGATTAGGTTGAAAACCAGCTTCGAGCAGACACCCCCTTTCATCGCGAGATAATCTATCCGGTTACACTATAATTGTATGGACGTTACCTGTCTCCGCCCACTTTTTTCCCGCACATCTCGCGTCAAAGTTCAAGACGTCCGATCAATTCGAAGCCTCCGCGTATTTTTCGAGCAGTCTGTCAAACCGAGGATCTTCGCGGATCGGATCCCAGACAGGATCCAGCCGCAGAATCTCCGGAGTTATTGAAATGGACACAGGCATCGCCAGGATCTGATCGAGCAGGTCGAACACCTTGTCATGTTCACCTGTAATCGCATAGATCATGGCCAGTTTATCCATGTGGACCTGGCCCTGCAGGGCATCCCTGGAAACAGGCAGTTTCGCGACAGCCAGTTTCCCGTATTCTAATGCCTTTTCCTTCATTCCAAGCCGCGCATATACGAAACCCAGTCTGCTTATATTAGGATACAGTATGGGACTGATTTCTTCCGTGCCTGACAGGTCATCTTCAAGCATTACCATTATCGAATCGTAATACGCACGGGCCAGTTCCATCTCCCCGATCTGGCTGTACATCTCGCCGTGCAAGAGATGTCGTTCCACGGGCCACCTTGAATCGACTATTCGTCTCACGAGCAATGAGTCGCTGAAGACAAGTACTCTCTGCACCATCGGATCGCCGACAGATATATAAAGGATATCATCCGTGCCTGTTCTGTTTATCGTCTCATAGAGCAGTTCCCTTGCCCGATCCTTTGTGCCATCTACTATCAGATACAGCTCTATCAGTTTGTTAATATTATATAGCCCACCTGGATCGAGCACCATGCCCAGGTCGAAGTATTGCTCCGCCTCGTCATACCGCCTCATCCACAGAAGGTGTTCAGCGATGACAAAATTCTGCGAAACGTTTCCCGGATCAAGTTCCTTAGCCCTCAGGAATGATTCCATCGCTTTTTCCCATTGACCAAATCTTCTCTGTGCGAATCCGACAGAATTCTGCAGCTCTAATGATGAAGGATTCCTGTCATACGCAATCTTGAAATCCGACATCGCCGCCTTGTAATCCTTATAGAAGACATAATTGTATGTACCGCGAGCCTGATATACTTCAGGATTCCCGGGATCTATCTCCAGAACCCTGTCGATAGCTGTTTTGGCCCTGACCGACATACTGTCTATCTCGTAATGCTGAAAGGCCAGCCAGCAGCTGCTGATTGCCAGTGCCACTAGCGCCTCGACATAGTCAGGTTCGATCTCAAGGGCCTTTTTATACATCTCTGCAGATGCCCGCATCTTATCGATATCATAGTAGGGCTGCTCCACCAGGGCATTTCCTTTAAGGTAGAATTCATACGCCCTGAGATCCCTGGCCTGCACCTGTTCTCCACCCTTTTCGCCTGAGCCTGGCAGCGCAACGTCCAGCGCGTTCGCGATCTTCTCAGCGATGTCCGACTGGATGGCGAAGATATCGACCATATCCTCATCATAGGTATCGTCCCAGACATGGGTACCATCCTTGACGAATATCAGCTTGGGACTGATCCTCACCCTGCTCGACGGATCCGACGGGCGTTCCCGCTGCACGGTTCCCTCGATGATGTATTCCACCCCGCCGAGCTCTTCGGCAATCTGCTCTATCGACTTGTCGCTGCTCTTGTACCTGATGACAGACTGGCGGGCCATCACCCTTATGCTCTGGACAGAAGCGAGCCTCGCGGTAATGGCGTCAGTGATCCCGTCAGAGAAGTATTCGTCATCCGATGGACCGAGATTAGCGAATGGCAGCACGGCGATCTTCATCCTGTCGGGCGGTGAGTCGTCGTCCTCCCCCGCGAACTTCAACAGGATGAATATGGCGGCAGCTATCAAAACGACGATCAGTCCCCACCTCGTGTTGCCTCATCAGCGAATGTTACCGAGAAATGGCAGCGTTTTTTGCTTGGAAACGT
>DAOVNN010000138.1 GCA_030630165.1 Candidatus Krumholzibacteriota bacterium | reverse complement strand
TATTCCGCAGAAACGAGTTTCTGGGGACGACGATCCGTCATTGCGGATGGGACCGCGACAAGGTATTGAGGCTCTTCAGAAGAGGCAGGGGGAGATATCCTGAACGCGCGGTGCACGAGCGTCTCGATCTCGACGGGGAGGCCGGCAGGCTGAGCGAGAAACTCGACCACATTCCGTACAGGGACCTGGAGGATTATATGGACCGGCTGAAAAGCTACAGCCGGAAGGGAGCCCTCGAACTCCACAGGAAAGGGATGCACTGGTTCCCCGGTCTTGTCCTCAGGCCGTTCGCGAGATTTCTAAGGATGTATTTCTTTCAACTCGGGTTCCTCGACGGATGCGCCGGCCTGATGCTGTGCTCGCTTGCTGCTGTGAGCGTATTCTTCAAATATGCCTGGCTCAGGGAGCTTTCCCACGGTTTGCCGGAGGATGGCCGATGAGTGCTCCGTCCGACGAGATCGTCTTCTTCGGCGGCTACGATCCGGATTATCCGAGAAACGCTATTATCAGGAAAGGGCTCGAGAGGAACGGAGTCCGAGTTCGTTCATGCCGCGCCGGCGGCTCCCGCAGGGCGGTATTCCGATATCCACTTCTCCTGGCGAGGTTTCTCGCCACCTGCCTGGGACGAAGGTCTCGTCTTTTCGTACCCGATTTCAGACACAAGGATGTTCCTCTCGCGTGGATGCTCTCACGGATCCCCAGAAGGATGCTGATCTTCGATCCGCTAGTCTCACGGTACGAGACAAGGGTGCTCGACCGCGGCGACGCCGAGGAAGGATCAGCCCAGGCAAAGCACAACTGGAACATAGACAGGATCACAATGCGGATGTCCGACGTGGTCCTCGCCGATACAAACGCGCACGCAGCGTTCTATATAAATGAATTCGATGTCGATGAAAAGAAGGTGAACACACTCTATCTTGGATACGATGATACGGTTTTCGACCGTGCTCCAGACCGCGAGCCGGATGGTATATTCAGCGTCCTCTTTTACGGTTCTTTCCTGCCCCTTCATGGAACCGACGTGATAGTCGAGGCGGCCCGCCTTCTCGACAGCGGTTTCCGGTTCCGGATCGTGGGAAGCGGGCAGACGATGGATGAGTTCATGGAACGGTCAGAGGGTATAGATGACGGGAGGATCGAGCTCTCCGGAAACGTGCCTGAAAAGGAACTCCCCGGTCTGATTGCAGATGCGGACGCTGTCCTGGGTGTCTTCGGAACAACTCCCAAGACGGGGATGGTCATTCCCAACAAGGTATATCAGTCCATGGCGTGCGGCAGGCCGGTGGTGACTGCCGATACACCCGCTATCAGGGAGATCTTCACCCCGGGAGAGCATCTCGTATGCGTACCGCCCGGGGACGCAGTCCTTCTCGCCGGTGAACTGAAGCGTTTGAGAGACGACAGACAGTTCGCCATGTCGGTCGCTGACAGGGGCGGCCGGCTGGTCAGGGAGCAGTTCAATCCGGCAAAGGTGGCAGGCAGACTTCTCGATATTCTCGGTATGGAGGACGGCAAGTGAGAGTGCTGCTCGTAAACAGTTCTGCCACGATGCGCGGAGGAGAAAGCCAGACCCTCGAGCTGGGGCTGCGTTTGCGCAAACGCGGTGTCGAGACGGCCTTTGCCGTCAGGGCAGGCTCCGAACTGGCAGCGGCGCTCCCGGAAGACGTTGAATCCATTGTGGTCAGGTTCGAGAATCCCCCGCTTTTTACACCCCGTCGACTTCGAAGATTCGTTAAGGGGTGGAAAGCCGATCTCGTCCATGCCCAGACATCGAAGGCTCATGCACATCTTCTTTTCGCGTGCCCGGGACTGGCCCCTCTGGTAGTGAGCAGGAGGACAGCCTTCAGCGGAGGCAGGGGACTTGCGTCTATTCTTAAATACGGGAAGGGAGTAGCACATTATATCCCGATTTCGGAAGCCGCGGCCCACAGTCTCAGGTCGAGGGGTGTGCCTGATGAGCAGATGACGATAGTCCACAGCGGCATTGATATCGCGAGGTTCGCTTCAGTCAAAAGAAATCGTGAGACGGGGGAAGTTCTGGTTGCCGGAACCGCGGCGGCTTTCGAAAAGGAAAAGGGGCACAGCGTGCTGCTCGATGCCGCGACGATTCTGGATTCGAGGGGTATAAGGATCAGATACCTCCTGGCCGGCCTGGGCAGGCTCGAGGACAAGATATTGACCCGGGCATCTCAACGGGGGCTGGATCTCGAGATCTTCCGGATCGGGAATGATCTTACCCTTGAAAGATTTCTCGGGAGACTCGATATCTATGTGCTTCCGTCTGTCGAGGAGGGACTCTCGACCGCTCTGATGGCCGCGATGGCATCAGGACTTCCCTGCGTTGCCAGCAGGACCGGAGGTATCCCGGAAGTGACCGGGGAGGACGCGGCCGTGCTGTTCGAGCCGGGAGATCCTGATGGACTGGCGGATGCGATCGAGAGACTCGTCGGTGATCCAGACGAGAGAAGGGCGTATTCCGCGAGAGCATCTGAAAGGGCGCTTCTCTTCGATGTCGAGAAGATGGTGGATGGGACACTGGAGGTATACAAAAAAGTCATCGAAAACTACTGAGGCTGATTTCGAGCACGGCACTTGCAAATACATATGACCGACAGGATCACCGGTTAATGACCGGATATCGTAATAAGCGATATAGTATATGATAACAATATGTTAGGGGAATGATATGAGAGTAGATATAAGTAACGGAAGGATCCCGGTTATCCTCCTCCTGACACTGTGTGTCCTCTTTTCGGGGCAATTCTCCGTCGATCTGCAAGCCCAGGATACCGCTCACGTCGTGACGTACAGCGGCAAGGATCATGGTTACGAGATGATCAAGGGCTTCGAACTTGTCCATCCCGTTCCCGACATCGTACCGTTTGGAGAGGGAGAGTACCTCGTCTTCGCGATCCAGTACGGGCTGATCTACGCCGGCGATGCGACACTTGAGGTCCGCAGCAACGCCGAGCTCAACGGACGACAGGCCTACCATCTCGTGTCAGTCGCGAGAACGAACAAGGCCTTCGATATCGTCTACAAGGTAAGAGACAAGCACGAATCATACATGGACATGAAGAATCTTTATTCGCTGAGATTTGAAAAACATCTGAGAGAGGGTAAATTCAGGAGGGACAAGGTCGTTGAGTTCGACCAGGTCAAACACGTCGCCATATATCCAGACAAGGAAGTGGGTATACCTCCCGGCACCCAGGATTTTATCTCGGCACTCTATTATGTCAGGACTATCCCTCTGGAGCCCGGGCAGGCAGTCTGGATGCCGAACCATTCGGACGGGAAAAACTATCCGATGTTTGTCAAGGCGCTGCGCAGGGAGCAGGTCGAGGTACAGGCCGGCAAGTTCGACTGCCTCGTCATAGAACCTGTCCTCGAGACCAGCGCGATATTCGAGAACACGGGAAAGTTGACAATATGGATCACCGATGATAACTTCCGGATGCCCGTGCTCATGCGGTCGAAAGTTGCCGTCGGATCTTTTGAGGCGGTTCTGAAAGAATTCACGCTGGCTTCGAACGGGCCTCGCGTCATTGAAAAGGAAGGTTTGTCCCCCTGATGGGAAGCGGATATGAAGAGATCGATCTCGGTAAGGTGAGGACATCGCCTGTCTCCGAAAGGGATAGCAAGGTCACCGTCGATATGATGGGAAGTCCTGTCAAGGGCGGCAAAGCCTTTCGGAAATGGCTCGATTCCCTGCCCGACCAGCTGGCGGTGAGCCGGCTCAAGAAACTGACCCTTGCCATGCGAAGGGCGCGGTCGGGGAAGGGGCGTGAGCTGATCTGGATGTCAGGCGCACACGTCATCAAATGCGGCCTTTCCCCCTATCTCGCAGACCTGATGAGAAAGGGATACCTTACCGCTCTTGCGCTCAACGGAGCGGGGATCATCCACGACCTCGAGCTGGCATTCTTCGGGAAGACCTCGGAAGATGTTTCATCACAACTCGAGAGAGGTGATTTCGGATTCGCGGAGGAGACAGCCGCACTGCTGTTTGAAGCGGTAGACAGAGGTGCAGAGGAGGGCCTCGGGCTGGGGGAGGCCGTAGGGCGGTTCATCGTCTCGAGCGACGCACCCCACCGGGATGTCAGCATCACGGCGAGGGCGGCGATCGAGAAGGTGCCGGTCACGGTCCATGTGGCGATCGGTACCGATATCGTTGTTCAGCATCCCGGCTTTGACGGTTCGCTCTGGGGAGAACTGTCCGCGAGGGATTTCAGGATATTCGCCGCAAGGGTGCAGGCTCTCGGTGAAAACGGCGGTGTCATCGTAAATGCCGGTTCCGCCGTGATACTGCCCGAGGTATTTCTCAAGGCTCTGAGTGTAGCGAGGAATCTGGGCGCCGGGTTCGAGGGAATAACAGCGTGCAATCTCGATATGACGGCGCATTATCGCCCGAGCGAGAATGTCCTTTCGCGGCCGTCCGCATTCGGGGGTGAGGCGATCTCACTGACCGGGCATCACGAGATAATGATCCCGTTGATATACTCGGCACTCCTCTCATGACTCAGGAATCGAAAAACCTCCGTAAATCAGGTGTTCTACCCATAACATATCTATTGACAGAGCGCCTTTGTTCATGATACTATATGGATTGTACAGGAGGTGTACTCAGAGGATTCTGCTACAGGTATTTACTTCGGCTAAAGCAACACGATTGACGTGAAGTGAGTTTCTGCAGCAGTTTTTTTATGCGCCGGAACCCGAGCTGAAGGATCAGACTCGGGTTTTTTTGGAGGAGCAATGACTGGGTACCCCGAACTCAACGAGCTAATCACAGAGCCCGCGAGCTCCATTGTCGAAGAACCCTCCGGCAGTCTTACTGTCGAGAAGAAGAGGACCTTCGATATCTTCAAACGAGTTACGGACATCGTCGTTGCCGTACTGATACTGCTTCTGGTGCTTCCGGTGATGCCCGTAATAGTCCTTCTCATCAAGCTTGATTCTCCCGGTCCTGTACTCTTCAGGCAGAAGAGGGTAGGTAAGGACGGACGGGAATTCGATTTCTTCAAGTTTCGCTCGATGCGCCTGGGGGCGGAGAACGTCATAGCCTCTCTGAGGCCCCTCAGTGGTGTCGACGGGCCCGTTTTCAAGCTGAAGGAGGATCCGAGGGTCACCGGCACGGGCAGGTTCCTCAGACGGTCGAGCCTTGATGAACTCCCGCAGCTTCTCAACGTGCTCAAGGGCGATATGAGTATAGTAGGTCCACGTCCCAATCTCCCATCTGAGGTCTCACAATACCTTCCCTGGCAGAGAAGGCGATTGGATGTAACTCCCGGAATCACATGCTATTGGCAGATCGCCGGTAGGAGCCACATCGGATTCCAGGAGTGGATGAGACTTGATCTGGAATATATCCGCAGCAGAAGCCTTGTGACGGATATCAAGATCATGCTCAAAACCATCCCCGCCGTAATAGCCAGGAAAGGGGCCTATTAATTCTTGTCTGGCATTATTCTTGCCCTAAAACATGTTTGACATATGGTGTCTAAGGGGTTAACTTCTCGCCGGTTAACCTGATATCCGTGTTCCGGCGGGACCCTCTGCAAGGGTCAATACGATGAAGGGTCGAAAAACTCATATATACAGCATAACAGCTGTCCTGCTCCTGGCAGTGACGGTATTGTACGGTTGCGGCGGAAACAGGGCCCGCGTCTACGACCAGGTAGACGGCGAAATGGCCAGGGCGACAGAGCTGAACCCCGACAGCATACCGGCTCTTCCGGAAGCAGAGAGCTATTATATCGGCTATGGCGATATCCTCGATGTGATATTCCTGTACGAAAACAGGTATTCGAGGGAAGGGATGAAGGTCAGGCCCGACGGCAGGATAACCTATCCGTTTGTCGGGGAGATCTTCGTTGCCGGCATGTCTCCCGCAAATCTCGACTCGACAATCACGGTAAAATTCTCAGAGATAGTCATCGATCCCCATATCACCGTTATCGTCAGAGAATTCACGCCGCAGAAGATCTACCTCCTCGGGGAGGTCGGCAATCCCGGCAATTTTGAGTATGTCCGTGATATGACGCTGATGCAGGCACTTGCACTCGGAAACGGGTATACGAGAGACGCTCGCAAGAGCAACGTGCTCGTGATCAGGCGCGTCGGGGAGAACCACATTGTCGGTATCGAGGTCGACATCGATGCAATACTGAGCAAGAACGATTTTTCCGTCGACGTTCCGCTGCAGCCTTACGATATCGTCTACGTGCCGATGTCGCGGATAGCGACTACGGAGCAGTTTATAGACAGGTTGTGGACGATCATCGGGAGACCTATGGAATTGTACCTGAAGGGATGGCAGATCGCGAACGCCGAGGTCCTGTACCAATATTACTCGAGGACGGTGCAGTAGCGTTATGGTCGAAAAGAGCCTGACGACAAGCAAGGAATCGACCGTAAAGGATTTCCTGGAGGTGATCTTTCGCAGGAAATGGATCATTCTTGGTATTGTGTTGATAGCTACCGCAGTAGTTTTCACGCTGAATATGAGAGAATCCGCGGTCTACGAGTCGACGGGCAGGCTCCTCGTTCAGCGGGGAGAAGCAGGGGGAGTCTTTAATCCCTACCTGAGAGTGCTGACCTGGGAGGAGGAGATCGCCTCGCAGATCGAGATGATCAAGTCCGAGGTAGTAGTCGGCAGGGCCCGCGAGCTGGTAATCGGTCTGTTACCAGAGGGATTTGCAACAGGGGAAAAACTTCATGTGGGCAGGGTGGAGTCAGGCGTCATCGGCACATCTAACGTCCTCTGGGTCGCGTATCTTTCCAGCGATCCCATATTCTGCCGGGCAGCGGCCGATGCTGTTCTCAATTCCTACAAAGAATATTACCAGAATGTGCGGACCCCTCCCGAGATGGAAGATTTCTTTGTCGGGGAACTTGCCGGCCTGCAGGAGCGGATCGAACATCTAAGGGAACGGAAGACCAGGCTCACTACGGAGTGGGGCATTGTTGACATGGAACATCAGCAACGTTCGATACTAAACAGGTTTGATAAATATCAGATAGAACTCGAAGAGGTCCGAAACGAGATCAGCGAGAAGGAAGAGATCATCAGGAAGCTTGAGAGTTTCAGGGAAATGGATATCGACGAGCAGGCCGCTCTGTCCAATACGCTGACGCAGGAGGGGGCCAAACAGACGGCAATAGAGAGATATACCGAGAGGTTACTGGATCTGCGCCTCAGCGAGTCGGAACTTGCAGTGAAGTACACGGGTGAGCACAGGGATCTCAAGCAGATCAGACGGCAGATCAAGGACCTCTACTTCTACATGGACAAGGAGATCCATTCGTTCACGACGGTCAGCGAGGCGAAGCTCGATATCCTGAAGACGAAGGAGAGCTCACTGGCCGCCCTGCTAGTGAAGCTCGAACT
>DAOVNN010000367.1 GCA_030630165.1 Candidatus Krumholzibacteriota bacterium | reverse complement strand
GAGACCATACCCGCGGTACACGTCGGTATTTACGAGTTCCTGCCGGGAAAAAGGAACGGGGAGCCTGTCGAAGCCGCAATGGAAGTTTCGATCAGGTTCAAACTTCACGGAGATTGACAGCGATCTTCGGCCATGGTCCTGTCCGTACTGGCGGAGATGTTCGCACACTGAGAAAAACAGCGCTGTTTGAGGTGCCATATGAACAAGATTCCACATATCGACCCTGTTTCGGATCTCAACCCGGAGCAGCGAGAACTGCTGCGGCTTCTTGCCCTGGGAGAGAAGGAGATCGCTGAGGGCAAGGGGTATTCAGCCAGGAGCGTGTTTAGAGAATCAGATGAATTTCTCAAAAACGAATGAATATGGAGGTCGGTAGATCAAGGAACGCGACGTCATAGGATTTCTGAGGGATTCCTTCCCCAACGCGGGGCTGGGTGACGACGACTTCCTTTACAAACTAGACATAACTTAACAAAATATGATAAGATACGTTTAGTATGATAAGGGAGTTCCTGTGGATCCAAGAAAAAATCCGTATGCACCCGGCGCGGGTACAAAACCGCCGGCACTTGTCGGACGTGATGACCAGATCGAATCTTTCGACGTTCTTCTCGAGCGTCTCGAGAACGGGTATTCCGAAAAATCGATGATCATCACCGGCCTGAGAGGTGTCGGAAAAACAGTACTTCTCGATGTATTCAGGGAAAAAGCCGAAGATCGTGACTGGGCGACCGTGGAATGGGAAGTGGAGAAGAACGCTCCCTTTGGTGCCAGGATGTCGCTACAGGCCCGCCGGGTATTGCTGCAGATCGCTCCCAAGGCACGGTGGAGCGACCGCGCTCGTAAAGCCGCCGCTATATTGAAATCATTTATCATTACAGTCGATGCCGAAGGCGCTCTGACAACAGGCCTCAATGTTGAAGCGCTGGCCGGAGCAGGGGACAGCGGCATCCTGTCCGAGGACCTCACCGATCTTTTCATTGCTCTCGGAGATGCGGCACAGGAGAAAGGTGTCGGTGTCATCTTCCTGCTGGGCGAGATCCAGTACCTGGCTTCAAAAGAACTTGAAGCCCTCATCGTGGCGCTTCACAAGTGCGCCCGCAGATCGTTGCCTGTAACTCTCGTCGGTGCAGGGCTGCCGCAGATCGCACGCCTGGTCGGAGAAGCGAAATCCTACAGTGAGAGGCTTTTTCAGTTTCCGGTAATAGGCAGGTTGAAACTGGATACAGAGGCGCGAGACGCGCTGGTCCTTCCCGCACGGGATCTGGGGGTAGAATACGATCCTGGTGCGGTCGACTTTGTGGTAGAGTACACACAGGGGTATCCATATTTCCTTCAGGAGTACGGGAAAATTCTATGGGATGAAGCATCAGGCTCTCCGATCTCACAGGGTGACGCATCGCAGGCGTGCCCTCTTGTAGAGGTCGGACTGGATGATAATTTTTTTCGTGTCCGTATTGAGCGCGTATCGGATCAGGAGTTGAGATATCTCTATGCTATGGCCGAGCTGGGTCCCGAACCTCAGCGGGCCAGCGATGTAGCCAGGAAAATCGACCGAACGACTGAACAGTCGGGGCCAGTCCGGTCAAGATTGATCAATAAAGGGCTGCTTTATACTCCCGGGCATGGTCTCGCAGCCTTTACAGTTCCGCAATTCGATAAATACATGCTTCGAAAACACTCGAACCTGAATGAGAACAAGGAATAACAGCAATAAAGTCCAGGAGGCAGGTCGATCAAGGAACGCGACGTCATAGGATTTCTGAGGGATTCCTTCCCCAACGCGGGGCTGGGTGACGACACGGCTGTGTTCGATTCTCCCGGCAGCAACCTGCTCTTCGCATCAGACGCGGCGGTCGAAGAGGTCCATTTCCGGCTCGATTTCTCGACCGTCGGCCAGGCGGTACAGAAGGTCGTAACTTCCAATGTATCAGATATATACGCGATGGGCGGAGAGCCCTCCGGGATAGTGTTCACCTCGGGCCTGCCCGAGAGCTGCGGCGAGGAGGATCTCGTCTCGATCGTAGACGGGCTCCAGCGTTCGTGCGGAGCGTACGGGATGAGACTCTTCGGAGGCGACACCGTGCTCTCTCCCTCGGGCTATTTCTTCGATGTGGCGATCATCGGTTATCTGCCCGACGGTTTTGTCCCGTTCAGGCGTTCCGGCGCCCGGCCCGGCGACCTGCTCGTCCTCTTCGGTGAGGTCGGCGGATCGCTCGCCGGGCTGAGGCTGCTCGAGGGAATCTCGGGCGGAGGCTCGGCCGGACTGCTCGACGGGCTGCTTCCCCCGCCTTCAGAGCGGCTCTGCCTGCACGAGGCCGGCGGTACGCTTTCGGTCGACAATACGATGGCCGACATCGCCGCGATGTGCGTGGCGAAGAAGCTCCCCGATGGCGCTGAGGAGACGCTTGCCCTGATCGCGAGGCATATCGCGCCGCTGACGCTAAAGCCTCCCGTGAACGGTTCTCATGAGTGGGCCCCGAAGGTGACGGCGATGATAGATATCAGCGACGGGCTGGGAAAGGATCTCACGAACCTCTGCGCGGAGAGCGGCGTGGGGGCCGTGATCTCGGAGGAAAAGATCCCCGTTCCAGCGGCTGTCTCCGTCGCCATGGGGCCGCACCGCGACAGACTCACCATGTTCGCCCTGTCGAGCGG